>CP032507.1:3855000-4074140 GCA_008375315.1 Ectothiorhodospiraceae bacterium BW-2
AGGGTGGTGTGGGGCGGTTTTTTCATGAAACAAGGCCGGTTACGATAACCACCACTCTACCGCCTCAATCCACCCCATTGGGGCCGGTTGTCGGGTGGTATAACAGGCTCGATTGAGTACTAGAGCCGGTTTAGGGGGATTAATCACCACGGCAGCCGCCTCCGCCTGCTCCAGCATCGGGCGATCATTCTCACTATCGCCCAGCGCCAGCGTCCGCCACGACGATGTCGGACTAAGCGGCAACAGCAGATCGGATAGTCGCTGCAACGCGCGTCCCTTATCGCAGCGATCGCCAATATGGACAAAACGCCCGCCTCGGGTCACCACCGCGCCGCTCTCCTCTAGCCGTTGACGCAGAGCCTGATAGTCGCTATCGCTACCGTGCCAGCAGAGCGGTTCGCTATAACGGCGCTGTGATGCCAGCTCCGCCTCGGCCAGACTTAAGCCGGTCGCTGCAGCAATCGCCGCCACCTCCAGCCGACTCCAAGGGGTAAAGCTGTGTTGCAACTCGGCCGGTAGCTGCTGCAGTCGCGACAGCCACTGCTGTCGTGGGCCACTGAGTTCTAGCAGCGCATACCCCTGCAGGCGCGGCAGCTCATCGGTTAGCAGCTCTGCATAGTCGGGAGTATCGGGCAGTGCAATCGCCGCCCCATTTTCGCAAATAAAGGGCCAGCGCCGTTCAAAAGGGGGGGGGTAACTAAACGCCGCCAGCTCGGCAAAGGTTTTGCTACTATTGAGCACCACCACAACCCCTTGCTGCGCTAAGCGCTGCAATAGCGGCCTAGCCGCCGTCCAGTGATAGTCGTGGTGGTTAAGCAGCGTACCATCTAGATCAGTACTAATAAGTAATCCGCTATTCACCACTCAGAACCATTAAAGCGGACGATTAGTGTCACAATGGCTGATTTGGCGCGACTCATTCAGGGCGTAGCAGAAGTGACAGCGGGCAGGGAGCTGCCGCAGCGCGTGTTCGGTTAGGCGCTGGTAGTGGTGAATAAAGCGCTCCATCGCCGTCGGCTGTAGCAGCGGGGTCGAAACGCCGGTTTTGGCCGCCAACTTCTGCTCCTGCTCCATGCGCCAGCCATAGACCGTCTCGAACGATGGTGCCTGCAACATTAACCAAATATCGCACTGCTGATAGAGCGGCTCATAGGCAACCGCGATTTGGTGATTGACATAGTGGCGCCATACGCCGTCACTATCCTCTTGCGCCTCTAGCCGATTCAGCGGTTGAACTAACTCAGCCTGCGACTGCGGCGGAGTTCCCCAGCACCACCCTTCAAATAGCACCACGCCGACCGGTGTGGTCTGTTGTGGCCACTCACTAACGGCAAAGGGGTTATCGCAGCGCTTATCGAAGCGGGGTAGCCTAACCTCTCCTAGCCGAGATAGCTGCTGCAATAGCGTATGCGCTAGTGACATATCGTGCGTGCCCGGCACCCCTCGGGTCTGTAGCAGCGGGTGAATCTGCTTAGCGAGCTGCTGTCGTGCACGCGATGAGAGGTAAAAATCGTCTAGCGATAGCGTCGCAGAGCTTAACTGCCGCTGCTGTAACGCTAACGCTAGATAGGCGGTTAAGGTCGATTTGCCCGATCCTTGCGAGCCGTTAATGCCGACGATAATCGTCCGATCTACCGCTCGCTGGTATGCCACAATCGCCTCAACCGCTGGCGTAAACCACGCCTCTGCCGCTGTTACATAGGCCTCAGGTAGCTGCTGTTGGCTTAAAAACTGTTGGTAACTCTCCACTCGACTGTCCATTAAACATGATAGGGCGTTACGGCAGTGGCAGTGGGGGGAGATGATCGGTAAACTTCAGATAACCGTAGAGCAGTAGCGCGGTTAATGCAATCCCGATGACCCCCATCACTATCGGCACAAATTGACGCTGGCGTACCCCCCGCATAATCCAGTAGCTCTCCAGACCGACAAAGCCGGCAGCGGCCCCATAGGCGATGAAGAGCCCCTTAGGTTCCATTGAGGAGAAGAGGATCGCCACGATATAGAAGGTAAAGGCGATTCCGACCGGAATCATGCTAAAGATCCAGCTCTCAATCATCTGTGAACTGTTTTGAGGCGTGTCGTTACTTGCCATTATAGACTCCGTTAGTTGTGTTTCATTTTGTTTATCAGTTAGTTACCTTTGCCGCATCGAACACCGCAGCGGCAACCTGCTGATGCAGGGTTTTATCGATACCGTTAGCCACCAGCGCCCTGTCAGGTGCCAACTCGGCTAGCCTGACGGCAGCGGCAATTTTCATCGCTTGGCTGATGTGGCTCGCCTCAGCATCAAGCGCACCACGAAACAGCCCCGGAAAGGCGAGCATATTGTTAACACTCTTGCCATCAAGCGCCACTAGCGCCCCATGGGCTAACGCCACCTCCGGCTCAATTTCGGGGTCGGGATTGGTGAGCGACAAAATGATCTGTCCTGCTCTAACCCACTCCGGTTTAATCAACCCCTTTACCCCCGTCGTGGTCACGACAATATCGGCCCTAGCCATCACCTGCTCTAGCGTCGCCCCCTCCCCCCCAAGGCTCTCTAAGCGGGCGGTAGCTGCGGGGTTAATATCGCTCCCGAGCACTTTGGGCATACCGTAGGCCAGTAGCAAAGAGCAGATACCGATACCGGCCGCCCCTAACCCGATCTGGCCAAAGGTCGCCTGCTGTAAATCGATGCCATGCAGCTTAGCCGCCTTGAGCAGCACCGACAGAACCACCACCGCTGTCCCGTGCTGGTCGTCGTGAAAGACCGGAATATCGAGCCGCCGTTGTAACTCTGCCTCAATCTCAAAACAGTTCGGCGCGGCGATATCTTCTAACAAAATCGCCCCAAACGAGGTCGCAATCGCCGCCACGCTGTCGATAATGACCTTAGGCTCTGAGCTTTGAAACAGAATCGGCTGGCAGGAGATAGCGGCAAATTGGGATAAAATCGCCGCCTTACCCTCCATTACCGGTAGGCCGGCTAGCGCCCCAATAGGGCCTAACCCCAAAATCGCACTGCCATCGGTAACAATCGCCACGCTGTTACCTATATTGGTGTAGCGTCGCACCAAAGCGGGGTCGGCCGCAATCGCCTGACAGACCTTCGCTACACCGGGGGTGTAGATTTGGCGCAATAGCGCTTCACTCTCAATCGCTACTTTAGAGACCATCTCAATTTTGCCACCTAGGTGGCGCTGAAAAACCTCATCCTGCTCCATATCGCACCTTTCAAACCTCTCAATTAGCCGCAAGGGGCGCTTATGGTAACCGATTCTGTCGCCAATAGGCCAAAATTCCTGCCGCTGCATAGATTGTCACCGCTATTGTCGTTACAATCGCCCTTTTGACAAACCAGTGACAGGGAGCCTATGGAGTTAATTCGCGGTCTGCACAATTTACGCCCACGCCACCACGGCTGTGTCGCCACCATCGGCAACTTTGATGGCGTCCATTTAGGGCACCAGGCGGTGCTAGGCCATCTGGCCGCACAGGGAGCTAGACTCAACCTCCCCACCACAGTGATGACCTTCGAGCCGCAACCGGCCGAATATTTTCAGCGCCCTCAACTCCCTCCCCGACTCACCCGCCTGCGGGAGAAGATAGGCGCGCTACGACACCTCTCGGTGGATCGGATCGTCGTAGTCAAGTTTAACCCCACCTTCGCGGCGATGAGAGCCGACCGTTTTATCGAACAGCTCTTAATTCGTGCCCTAGGGGTCAAATTTCTGGTCGTTGGCGATGACTTTCGCTTCGGTGCCGATCGTAGCGGCGATTTTCAACTACTCACCGAGGCGGGCGAGCGAGCCGGCTTTCAAGTTGTCACAACACAGACCTTTGCTCTGGGCGAGGCGAGGGTGAGTAGCACCCGCATTCGCCAAGCGTTAGCCGCAGACGATTTTGCCACGGCAACAGAGCTACTAGGCCGCCCCTATCGCATGAGTGGCCGAGTTGCACACGGAGCCCAAAAGGGGCGCACCATCGGCTTTCCGACTGCCAATATTCTGCTCCATCGCAAAGCCTCACCACTACACGGCGTCTTTGCAGTTAAGCTGTATGGCATTGGCGCTGAGCCGCTACAAGGTATCGCCAACCTCGGCAACCGTCCGACTGTCGATGGCCACAATACGCTGCTAGAGGTACACCTATTCGACTTTAACCGCGATATCTACGGCTGCTATGTCGATGTCGATTTTCTGCATAAAATTCGTAATGAGCAGAAGTTTGCCTCGTTTGAGGCGCTAAAGAGCCAAATTGAGGCCGATGCCGCCGCCGCCCGACAGTGGCACCAGCAGCAGGCAGCGACTCCCTAAGACCCACCGGCCCCCTCCCCGATTAAATAATAGTTGAGACCATCGCCATGAGTGACTACAAAGAGACCTTAAACCTACCTAAAACTGACTTCCCGATGCGCGGCAATCTGCCCAAGCGCGAACCAGAGCTGCTCGCTTGGTGGGAGAAGATTCGCCTCTATCAGCAGCTGCGTCAGGCAGGTGAGGGCAGAGAGAAATTTATCCTCCACGACGGCCCCCCCTACGCTAACGGCGATATCCATATCGGCCACGCGGTCAATAAGATTCTTAAAGATATGATTGTCAAATCGCGCACCCTATCAGGATTTGACTCCCCCTATCTCCCCGGCTGGGACTGCCACGGCCTGCCGATTGAGCTACAGGTCGAGAAAAAGCTGGGGAAAGCGGGTAGCGCCATTAGCGCCGATGAGTTTCGCCAAGCGTGTCGCGACTTCGCCACCGCGCAAATGAACGGCCAGCGTGAAGATTTTAAGCGTCTAGGGGTGATCGGTGACTGGGAGACCCCCTACCTCACCATGAGCTACCAAAATGAGGCCGATATTGTCCGAGCGCTCGGGGAGATTATCGCCAAAGGCCACCTCCATCAGGGCTCTAAGCCGGTCCACTGGTGTACCGACTGCGGCTCGGCGCTAGCGGAGGCGGAGGTCGAGTACGAAGATAAGGCCTCACCGGCGATCGATGTCCGCTTTAGCGTTGCCGATCGAGCCGATCTACAGCAGCGCCTCGGCGAGTTAACCGCCCCACTTCAGCCCAATACCCATATCGTCATCTGGACTACCACCCCTTGGACACTACCGGCTAACCGCGCTGTCGCCCTCCACCCTGACCTCGACTATGTGCTGCTCAATACCCACAGCAGTGAGTTCGGAGAGGAGACCCTCATTCTGGCCGAGGGGCTATACGAAGAGGCGCTACATCGCTACGAGATAGCACAATTCGAGATTATCGGCCGCTGCAAGGGGGCTCAGTTAGAGCATCTCTCCCTACACCACCCCTTCTACGATTTTAGCGTCCCTACCATTTTAGGCGACCATGTCACCTTAGAGGCCGGTACTGGCGCGGTTCATACCGCCCCTGGCCACGGTCAGGAGGATTTTATCGTCGGTAAACAGTACGATCTGGAGGTCGCCAATCCGGTCGGTAACGATGGCTGTTTTCTGCCCGATACCGAGCTGTTCGCCGGCCTACATGTCTTTAAGGGCAATCAGGCCGTCATTGAGGTGCTACAGCAGCGGCAAAAATTGATCAAAGTCAAACAGATTCTCCATAGCTACCCCCACTGCTGGCGCCATAAAACCCCCGTTATCTTTCGCGCCACCCCGCAGTGGTTTATTAGCATGGAGCAGCAGGGGCTACGGCGAGCCGCGCTAGAGCAGATTAGCCAAACCCGCTGGCACCCCGACTGGGGGCAGGCAAGAATTGAGGGGATGATCGCCAACCGCCCCGACTGGTGTATCTCGCGCCAACGCAACTGGGGGGTGCCGATTACCCTCTTTGTCCATCAACAGAGCGGTGAACTCCACCCCCGCACCGCAGAGCTATTTGAGACGGTGGCGCTGCGAATCGAACAGGAGGGAATTAACGCTTGGTTTAACCTCGATCCGGCTGAACTCTTAGGCGATGAGGCTCCCGACTACCATAAGGTCACCGACACGCTCGATGTCTGGTTCGACTCCGGTGTCACCCACTCGACCGTGCTACTGCGCCGCGACGAGCTACAGCGCCCAGCCGATCTCTATCTCGAAGGCTCCGATCAGCACCGCGGCTGGTTTCACTCCTCGCTACTCACGGCGGTGGCCATGACCGGCCAAGCGCCCTACAAAGAGGTTCTAACCCACGGCTTTACCGTCGATGCGAAGGGGCAGAAGATGTCAAAATCGAAGGGGAATGTCGTGGCACCGCAGAAGGTGATTAACACCCTTGGTGCCGATATTTTGCGCCTCTGGGTCGCCTCTACCGATACCAGTGGCGAGATGGCCATCTCCGATGAGATATTAAAGCGCACCGCCGATGCCTACCGCCGTATTCGCAACACTGCCCGCTTTCTGTTGGCCAACTTAGGCACCGGTGATGAGAAGCCGCGTGCGTTTGATCCCGCTACCGACATGATCCCCCCCGAACAGCTACTAGCGCTCGATAGCTGGGCGGTAACGAAAGCAAAAGCGCTGCAACAGGAGCTACTACCGGCGTTTGAGAACTATGAGTTTCACCAAATCTACCAAAAGGTGCACAACTTCTGCTCGGTCGATATGGGATCGTTCTATCTCGATATCCTAAAAGATAGAATCTACACCACCGCTGCCGACTCCCTGCCTCGCCGTTCGGCTCAAACGGCGATTTACCATATCCTCCATGCCATGAGTCGCTGGTTAGCGCCGATCTTAAGCTTTACCGCCGAGGAGATTTGGCAGCAGCTACCAGGAGAGCGCAGTGAGACCATCTTTTTAACCGAGTGGTACTCCTTTGCGCCCATGGATAGCTCCCCCATGGGGCTCGACGACTGGAGTGAGCTGATGGAGCTACGCGATGCGGTCAATCGAGAGTTAGAGCAGCTACGCAATCGGAAGATAATTGGTGCTAACCTGCAAGCAGAGGTGACCCTCACCTGTCGCGGCAGGCTCTATGAGCGGCTCCGACAGCTCGAAGATGAGCTACGATTTGTGCTGATCACCTCGGCAGCAACGCTGATTGAGGGGGCGGCAGAGAGCTCGGCGGCAGCCACTACCCTCAAAAGTGGGGCGAAGGTGGTCATTGTCGTTGAGGCGAGCAAGCAGGCCAAATGTAGCCGCTGCTGGCACTATCGCGAGGATGTTGGCCAGCACCCCGACCACCCTGAGCTGTGTGGCCGCTGTCTCGACAATATTAGTGGTCGTGGCGAAGTGCGCCGTTTTGCCTAGTCTCACTCCACCTCGGCCCTCCTCTAGCGCTAGTGGAGGGCTAGGAGGTGGGAGAGCGGCGCAGACGAGATACCTCAAGCGGATGCTCATGCCCCTTCACCTGAATCGACTCCGGTTCACTCCACTGTTCGCTGCGACAGCCGCTATGGCGCAGGGTACGCTCCTCCACCACAATCTCCCACACCTTAGCCGCCGCACAGAGACGAGCGGCCAAATTAACGGTATCGCCGATAATGGTAAAGTCTTTGCGATCCTCCGAACCGATACTACAGGCCAACACATCACCCGCCTGAATACCAATACCGATGCCACGATACAACTCCATCGGTAACAGCGTATCGATAATCTCTTCAGCGGCTAAAACGGCACTTCGCTCCCCCTCTGCGCCATCGAACTGCGCCAATACGGCATCCCCAATCAACTTATCAACATCGCCGCCATACTTTTTAATAATCTCGATTTGAATCGACATCACCCTATTCAGATAATCGATCACCTCCGCCGGTGGCAAGCTATCGGCTAGACTGGAGAAGGAGCGAATATCGGAGTAGTAGATCGTCGTCGCGATGCGTACCGGCTGAATCTCTCCGGTTGCCGAAGCAGAGGCGATAGAGGCGGCCTTAATCGTACTGAAAGAGACAAACTGCTCCAACTTTTTACGCACCGAGATCAAGGCGTCAGAGCGCTCATCAATATCGGTCTGGGCCTGTTTAATCAATCGGGTAAGATAGGTAAATAGCCCCCAAAACAGCAGTGTAGGGACGATAATGGTCGGCAGAAAACTCTTAAACAACAGTTCATCTAAGTAGTCGCTCTTTTCGTAGAGCTCAAACACCAGCCGAACCTGACCGCTACTATCAAGCAGAGGGATATAGAGCTCATTTTCACCCGCCTCCTCCTTGGGCAAAATGAGCGGGATACCGCGCCGAAACACAGGATCGAGTGTTGCTTTATTCTCAAACTCGCCAATACGCTCCTGTTGGGGGCTGTAGAGTAGCACTCGGTTGGCATTATAGAGCTTAAAACGATCCGTACGGCTATCCACAAGCAGGTTATTGATGGTAGTCATGAGCGCCGCACCACGCTCACTTTGAATAAACAGATCTGGATGGCGCGACTCTATCAGCTCGCGCCATGGAGCCGGGGAGGCCTTTTGGAGACTAAGTTCAATGGTTTCGGCACGATTTGCCGCCAAACTAAGGTAGATATTTTCGGTTAAAGTGTGAACTCCCCACAGGGCCAAACCCATTAAGACAGCCATGGAGAGCACCAGACCCGGAATAATGCGGGAGTAGAAGAGGCGCTGTAGAGGGAACGCCTTTTCCGGCGGAGCAAGATTGATCATCATGGTTAACTTCCTGTTTGGTTCCTCAAGAGGGCTAAATTCGGCCAAGTCTAACAGATAATGACCGATAAACTTGCAGCGCGCCGCTACCCAATTTAACATATCTCAATGATCCCAGCCCCCTCCCCCCTAACCATTTTGCAGCAGCAGTTTGGCTACGATAACTTTCGTGGCCATCAAGCCGCTGTCATTGATACCCTCATTCGTGGTAACGATGCGCTAGTACTGATGCCGACCGGTGGCGGTAAATCGCTCTGCTACCAGATACCGGCCATGGTTCGTAACGGCGTGGGGGTGGTGGTCTCGCCTCTTATCGCCCTCATGCAGGATCAGGTCGATGCCTTACGGCAAAACGGTGTCGCCGCTGCCGCGCTTAATTCAACTTTAAGGATGGAACAGGTGTGGGAGATTGAGCGCCAGCTACAACAGGGGGAGCTCGATCTGCTCTATATCGCCCCCGAACGACTACTGCTACCGGCCACATTGACGCAACTACAGCAGCTTAAGATCGCCCTATTTGCCATTGATGAGGCCCACTGCGTCTCACAGTGGGGACACGACTTTCGTCCCGAATACACCGAACTATCGCAGCTACAGCGGCTCTTTCCGACCGTCCCCCGCATCGCCTTGACCGCCACAGCTGATGAGACAACTCGCAAAGAGATTATCTTTCGCCTAGGATTAGAGCAGGCGCAACAGTTTATCAGCAGCTTTGATCGCCCCAATATTCGCTACCACATTCAAGAGAGTCGCGGTAATGCGAAACAGCAGCTACTACAGTTCATTCAGCAGCAGCACTCACAAGAGGCGGGTATTGTTTACTGCCTGTCGCGCAAAAAGGTCGATGAGACCGCCGCTTGGCTCTCGGCCCAAGGGTTAACTGCTCTGCCCTACCATGCCGGTATGGTAGCTGAGCTGCGACTAGCGCACCAGCGCCGTTTTCTGCATGAGGAGGGGGTGATTATTGTCGCCACCATCGCCTTTGGCATGGGAATAGATAAACCTGATGTCCGCTTTGTCGCCCACCTTAACTTGCCAAAAAGTATCGAGGCCTACTATCAAGAGAGTGGTCGCGCCGGACGAGATGGCCTACCGGCCGATGCTTGGATGCTCTACGGCCTACAGGATGTGATTACCCTGCGTCAGATGCAGGCCGAATCGAGTGCCGATGAGCAACATAGACGAATTGAGCGCCACAAGCTCGATGCGATGCTAGCGCTATGCGAGACTCTACAGTGTCGTCGCCAGCAGCTATTAAGCTACTTTGGCGATAGGCTAGAGCAGCCGTGCGGCAACTGCGATACCTGTCTAGAGCCACCTAAGAGCTGGGATGCCACCGTTGCGGCACAAAAAGCGTTATCGTGCGTCTATCGAACCGGACAGCGTTTTGGCGTCAACCACTTAATTGATGTGCTGTTAGGGGCCAATACCGACAAAATTCGCCGCTTTGGCCACCAGCAGATCTCGACCTATGGCATTGGCACTGAGCTCAATCAACAGCAGTGGCGCAACCTCTATCGACAGCTCATCGCGTTAGGACTCTTAAGTGTCGATATTGAGGGGCATGGGGCGATTCACCTAACCGAGGCGAGTCGCCCGGTACTACGAGGCGAGCAGCCGCTAATCTTAAGGGAGCAGCAGCGCAAAACCGATCAACCCACCCAACAGCGGGCGCACTCAAACCTTAACGAGGCGCAGCAGCCGCTCTGGCAGGCACTTAAGGCGCTACGCAAACAGCTAGCCGATGAGCAGGGGGTGCCCGCCTTTACTATTTTTCACGATGCGACACTCATTGAACTCATCGCCCACCACCCCACCTCACTGCAACAGTTCGCGACCATTCACGGCATCGGTCAACATAAATTGACACAGTATGGCGAACCGTTTCTGGCGCTACTACAGCAGTTTGAACCGACCGATAACGCCAATCTCCTCTCCCCCTCCTCCCCTCCCTCATCACGGCCACCATCTAGCCTCACCGATACCGCTACCCTCTCGCTCGAACTCTATCAGCGCGGCTTAACGGTTGAGGCCATCGCCATTGAGCGAGGACTCAAACTAGGAACTATCTATAGCCACTTAAGTCAGGCGATTGGGAACGGAACGCTCGATGTGATGGCGGTCACAGGTCTCTCTCAGCAGCAGTTCGATCTTATCTACCAAACGATGGAATCGATGCGAGACATGGAGGAGAAGAACCGCCTAAAGCCGATCTATGAGGCGCTAAATGGCACCTTCTCATACGAGATTTTGCGCTGTGTTCAAGCCGCAATAACCCAAAACTAACTTTGCGCTATCCCAACGGCGATGGGCGGCCTGACGCTTTCGGCGCATCCCTCTCTCGTGTTAAACTACCCTTTTCACCGTAACAGGAGTTATCCAAAGATATGACATATCGCTCAATATCCCGCCTCGTTTTAGGCGTCGCGCTACTCTCACTCGCGGCGCTCTCTGGCTACACACCGCACGAAGTACGCGCTGACAGCCTCAACGAGGGGGTCTCAATTCAACACGGCTGGGTAAGAGCCGTCCCCCCGACCTCGCGGATGTCGGCGGCCTATATGCAGCTACAGAACCACGCCACCGAGGAGGATCACCTAGTCTCAGCCACCTCAGATGTCGCCAAGGTAGTCGAGCTACACAATGTGCGCAAACATAGCGGCATGATGGAGATGTATCAGGTCAAAAGCATCGGTATTAGTGGCGGCAGTACGACTGAGCTTAAACCAGGCTCCTACCATATTATGCTGATCGATTTAGTCAAGCCACTCAAGGTGGGCGATCAGATCTCGCTGACACTCAACTTTATGAATGGGGGTGCCCAAACCATCACCCTGCCGGTGAAAGAGGGCGGGATGATGAGAATGCCACAGGGGGGCAACCACTAAAATCTTACGGTCAACTGACTACCGCCGCCCAGATCGACGCTGCTGTCACTCAATCCCCGTAACAGATAGAACGACTCCCCGCCTCTAGGCTGTACTTCACACTCACGGTGCTATCCCCCCGTCCCGACTGGGTGACGGTGGTGGTACTAGTCGCCACACTCACCCCATCCACCACGACGCTCCCCTCCGGCCCGCTCCAGCGAGTTAGGCTGGTGGTCGCTCTTAAGCTCCACTGTCCGCTGCGCCAGCCCAGAGCTAGCGGGAGGGAGATCATCTCGGTCGCGATCGATAGGCCATAATCGCCACGACTAACATCGATTCCACTGGTCACGCTCCAAGGCAGAGGAGCGGCTGCCGCAACAGCGTCAGGAGTGACAAACACAACACTCAGTAGCAGTGGCGCTAAACGGGTAGATATCAACATCGGGCTGTTAATGGCTCCTAAGGTCGGATAGGTCGAATGGGACGGGGCGGCAATCCCCCCCCTCTCTCTAGCGGCAAGGGGCGCTCTAGCACCGCACCTTCTGGACGAGCTGGCCGCAACGGCAGAGGAAAAGGGGGCTTAGGAGGGCGATTAGCATGGGGATCGTAGCGCAGATAGCGTATCTTTAGGCGCGAGGGGGGCAGCGCCTCAAACGGCAAGCGATGCAGCCCCATCAGCGGGTAGAGCGATCTCTCCCCCTCCCCTCTCGGGGCTGATAGGCGACGCTGTTCAATCGATAGCTGCCTTAGCGGCTGTAGTGAATCGAGCGATAGCTCTGGCTCAATCGTTGTGGTGCGTAAAATGCCTTGGCGATACTCTCCCCGCACCACCACCGCCTGCTCACGCCATGAGGAGGGCTGCGGCAGCAGCAGCGGCTGCTGGCCGATGGTCGTCTGCCCATCGGGCTGTTCGGTGACAACACCGCGCAGTAGCACCATCGCGGCCGGCTCAATCGGCTCAATTGAGGTTGCGTAGATTTCACCACTCTCGCTACGAAGACCGGAGATCCTCAACCACTCCCCCGCCTTGTAAGTAGAGGACACTGCCGATAGCTCCTCTAAGCGAACCGTCTGCCCTAGCACTATTAATAGCTTATCGGCTGCCTCGTAGTGGCTAACCGGCCCACGCAGTTGATCGATAATCTCCACCTCTGTCGCCACCAACGGCTCAGTCGCCCTCCCCCGCGCCACCACTCGTAGCTGCTGCCCTAACGCCAGCGAGGCCACGGTGGAGGGACGGCCATTACGCTGATAGTAGGTCTGCTCATCTAACTCAATATGCAACCCATTGACCCAAATACTACCGAAGGCGGTTAGAGTCCCCATCACTCCCGTACCGCCTAGCCCCCGCTCCTCGCCATCGCTTAAGAGCACCCCAGTGCCCCCTAGCCCCCGCTCAGGTGTCGTTCCGCTCACATCAGGATAGGTCGGGCTAACGCAACCGCTAAGAAACAGTAGCCCCGATAGCACCACCCGTTGCAGCCATCGCATCATAGCTAGCTCTCCTCCCTCTGCCGGCTCTCCCCCTCCCCCGACTCTTGATAGTAGTAGAGCCCAAAGGTCATACGCCCCCTCTCGCCCGATTGCTGATCATCCACTTTTGCTAACGCTAAGGCTTGGCGATTAAGCTGTTGTAGCAGCGCTAGCCCCTGCTGTCGGCTCACCTCTCGCAACTGCTGAAGCGACGCTTCGCTCAAACCATCATAAAAGAGTGCCCGATCGATAAAGGGCTCCTCTCGATGCCGCAGATTATGCACCCCAGCACTCAAATGATCGCGTAGATTGCGCCCAAAGAAGTGGAGTAACTCCTCCTCCCCCTGTTGCGGTACAAACGCCTGCTGTCGCAACACCACTCGCTGTTCGGCGTCGATCTCGACTAGTCCAAGTCGTAACCAGTCATCCAGCACCGAACGGGGGCGAACATCCCGACTGACTGACTCCACCAGCGACTCAAAATCGACCCCCTGCTCACTTTTGCGCGGCAGCGGCAGCGGATTACCCTCAGCATCGCTGTAGCTCGGCTCTCCTAGCCACAGCGCCAATAGCCGAGTACCGAGTGAAATATGGCCGGCAGGGGGCTCCGACAGCAGTGGCTGCTCTAACTGCCGTTTAATCTCCTTACGATGAATACCGGTCGCGAGCGATAAGGCGCTCATATTAGCCTTGCCCACTTGGGCCGCTTTCGCCTCTTCAATATAGAGCGGACGCAGTTGATCTATCAACATCGGCAGAGTAACCCCTTGTTGTAAAAGCAGCTTCACTAGCGGTCGCAGTAGCGTTCGCACTGCTTTTAATAGCTGCTGTTGTAGTTCGGTTAGTGGCACAGTCAACTCCTCTTTAGCCATCCATCCCCCAAGTATAGCTCAAAAATGTGAAAAATTCCCACAAATTTCTTCAGTGAAATGGGTAGGCGTTAGGCGTAAAAAAACCCGTTGTCACACGGGTTTGAGTGGGTTGGGTTGGTGATAGGGTGCTGAAAGTAGATCTGGTAGTCGCGATTGGATTTGAACCAACGACCCCTACCATGTCAAGGTAGTGCTCTAACCAACTGAGCTACGCGACTTTTGAATTGGCAGGCATTATAACCGGAAAAAAAATTGTGTCAACAGGTTTTTTAACCCATTGAATTTAAATTAAATCTACTAGCTGCAGTTCAGATCACTGTTCATTGCTCTCAGCTCTACTTCCAGTAGGAGAGCCCATATTTTGCCAAAATCTGTTCGAGCTCGCCCGATTTTTTCATGGCCACAATCCCTTTAGATAAAATATCGGCGTATGTTTTTGACTCTGCAAGGGCTGGGGAGAAGGCGATATAGAGCTTATTCGCGTCGCCTTGATCACCGACGTGTTCGATTTTGTCGCTCACCCCCATCTCTTTCACTTTTTGCATGAAGACATTCGAATCTTCAACCAAAACATCCACTCTACCGGCCAATAATTTTTTGATATTTTGATCCAAGGGTGTTTTACCAAAGACATGCTCGGTGATTTGGGGGTGTTTGGCAAAAAAGTCATCTAACTCCTCTCCAAAGGAGTAGTCCTGAATAATACCCACCTTCAGGTTAAGCAGTGATTCGAGCCCCGTATAGCGCCAAGCTGATCCTTTTTGCACAAAAAAGGAGTTTTTGGAGACGCCAAACTCCTCGTCAGGAAAGATGAAGTCGGGGGCATCCTCAATATAGGCACCAATGACGGCACTATATTTACCCTCTCGGGTCTCCTTTAACGCTCTATTCCACGGCATAATCAAATAGTTAACACTATGGCCAGCTTGGGCAAAGGCCTGTTGAGCAATCTCTATTCCATAACCTGGCATGGCCGAATTCGGCACACTGTTATAGGGTGCCCACTCATCCGCCACAATCGTAATCGTATCCGCTTTGACTAAATTAGCCAAGAGCAGTAGTACCGCTAACACAATCATATTTGCACGCATCACAATATCTCCGGATAGTCATTAAAAAGTTGAAGCGGGTAGCCTACCCTCAAATTATTAATTTCTGACTACAATTTGTTTACAAGTCGTTTAATAAATTAAGAGGTTGCTCATCGTTTCGCCCTTTTTTGGTCTCCTACCCCCCCCCACAGCGGTGGAAGGTCGGTTGCGCAGGTTTTTCTTTGGGATTGGGATAGAGTCGGTTACACTGGCCTCTGACATCACACGGCCTCATTTGGGCGATGTGTTGATGTCACTTGCGTCCTGAGAAACTTTACCGGTTTTCGCTCTTAGCTGGCGATACGAAGCAATTTTATCTAAAAAATGGGCATTGTGATTATGTATCAAGAAAAACTGGCTCAATTTAAAAATACTGAAACCCTTGCGTGGAAAGCGTGGCAACATGCTTTGACTATTGATTTATTATCGGATACAGACATTAAAGACTGCTCCATAGAGTGTTTCCATTATCAACAAATGATGGAGCTCTTTTTCAAGCACTTACTGGAAACAAAAAGTCAATTCGGTTCATATAGCAAGTCTCATAAACTACAAAAATTATTAGAGGAAGTCCTTGCTAGTACAAAATTTAAAACGAACAAAACAAAATACTTTATGGCGCTCCAAGTTATTACGGTTTGTGCGGAAGAATACAGATATCATTTTTTAATCGATTGTGACGGTTACAGACAAAGTGTAACTATTTGTGACAATCTTCTGGATGAGTTAATCGAGTTTAATGAAAACGGCGAAACACCAGCCGATTCTTAAAAAAATGGGCCTTGTTCATCATTTCGTCCAAGCTAAGGAGTTTGCCTAAATGAACGGCGGTAAGATAAGAGATATCTTTAGCACATTTTTAAAACTTGGCTTAACCTCTTTCGGTGGCCCGATTGCCCACATCGGATATTTTCGAAAAGAGTTAGTTGAGCGACGCCAATGGGTGACAGAGAGTCAATATGCTCAACTACTGGCAATATCCCAATTTTTACCAGGCCCGGCAAGTAGTCAACTCGGGTTTGCGATAGGACTGATACGAGCAGGTGCCGCAGGTGCTATCGCCGCATTTATCGCCTTTACGCTCCCCTCCGCGCTACTCTTACTCCTCTTCGCTTATCTGGTTCCTAACCTCGTCGATCCTATTGGTCAAACGATTATTCATGGCCTAAAAATCGTTGCCTTTGCGGTTGTGGCCGATGCCGTATTCACTATGTTTCGTAACCTCTGCCCCGATACTAAACGACGCGCTATTGCCATGTTTGCGACACTTTTGTTGCTGCTGACTAGCTCAGCTTGGTTCCAAATTTTGGTAGTGCTCTTTGGGGCCGCGCTTGGGCTGATGCTCTGTCGGCAGGAGCACGCTGTCACCGAGGCGCAGATCACAGTCCCCATAGCTCGCCAAACCGCCCTACTCCTATTCGCCCTGTTTCTGCTGCTGCTCATAGCACTCCCTTGGCTAGCGACGGCTACCGGCGAGCTCGCTAGTATCGCTAATGCCTTCTATCGTTCAGGCGCTTTGGTCTTCGGGGGCGGGCATGTCGTCTTGCCAATGCTCGAACAGTCGGTAGTCGAACCCGGCTGGGTAAGTGCGGAGCACTTTCTAGCGGGGTATGGTTTTTCGCAAGCGATTCCCGGCCCAATGTTCGCCTTTTCGGCCTATCTAGGCGCACTCATCCCCTCAGATCATAGTAGTTTACTCACAGCCACGATTGCGCTAGTTGCTATCTTTCTCCCCGGCCTGTTATTAATTGCAGCGGCGTTACCCGCTTGGCAAGTTATCTCTCACCAACCGTTGGCACTCAATGCTATCGCTGGTGTCAATGCGGCCATTGTCGGGATTCTCTGCGCCGCGCTATACGATCCACTCTTTACCTCTGCCATTTTGTCCACTACCGATATGGCGATTGCTACCGCCGCTTTTGGTATGCTCACCCTCTGGCGACTATCGCCACTCTGGGTTGTTGCCTGGGGCGTTGCTGCCACGGTGATTAGTGGCATACTCTAGCCAATGCGGAAGGCCTTGTTCATCTCTTCGTCAGCCCCCGCCAAACTTCCCCCCGCTGGTGGGAGGCTTTTTATGCGCCTAGCCCCCAGTAGGAGTGCTTGGGGAGGGGGAAGGCGGGGAATCGTTCCTCATGAGGGTGACGAGACGATGAACAAGGTCGTCCACATGGCTTTTATCTCTTGTTCATCAGCTTGCAGTTTTGCAACCGGCTTCCTTCAGATATCTGTTAATTGCTCCTCGCAGGATTAGCCCTTGCTTTTCGCTGGTAGTTATCGTCTAATCACTCATCAATGGTTGACCGTGACTTTCCTACAGGGGAGCCATTAAATGTGCTGGGTATCATAGCCAAATGAATGATAAGGCAGCGGCGTGCTTAAAAAGATGAAAAATTTACCTCTGACAAGATGGCACTAGACTACGCCACATTAGAGCTGCTCCGCCAGAACCACCCAGCGTGGCGGTTACTGTGCGCAAATCACGCGCCGCTGGTGGCCAGTTTTCTGCACCGGGTGTTCATCGTGCCTAATGTGCGCAATCTCTCTCAGGCAGATCTAGTCGAGGCGTTGGAAGATGAACTCTTCGCCCTGCGTGAGCAGCTCGGGGCCAATGCCTTTGCCGCAACGGCGCAGAGCTATCTTAAAGAGTGGGCCGAAAACGATAAGGGGTGGCTGCGAAAATTCTATCCACCCGAAACGGACGAGCCGCACTTTGACCTGACCCCCGCAACAGAAAAGGCCTTGATCTGGCTAGAGGGGCTGACCGAACGCGCCTTTGTCGGTACCGAATCGCGCCTACTGACCCTGTTCGATCTGCTACGGCAGATGAACGAGGGGAGCCAGAGTGACCCACAACTACGCATCGCCGAACTGCAAAGACGCCGCAACGATATTGATGTGGAGATCGCCCGCATTTTGGCGGGTGATATTCCGCTTCTGGATGAGACCGGTCTGAAGGATCGCTTTCAACAGTTTTTACAGTTGGCGCGGGAGCTGCTGACCGATTTTCGCGAGGTGGAGCACAATTTTCGCACGCTCGACCGGCGGGTGCGAGAACGCATTGCCCTCTGGGAGGGGGCTAAAGGGGCACTGCTCGAAGAGATCATGGGCGAGCGCGATGCTATCGCCGATTCGGATCAAGGAAAGAGCTTTCGTGCCTTCTGGGATTTTCTGATGTCTCAGTCTCGGCAAGAGGAGTTGACCCGCCTACTAGAGCAGGTTTTATCCCTGCCTCCGATCCAGTCGATGCGTCCTGAAACTCGCCTGCTGCGCGTCCATTATGACTGGTTGGAGGCAGGTGAACACACCCAGCGCACGGTGGCTAAGCTTTCCGAGCAGCTACGGCGCTTTCTCGACGATCAGGCTTGGTTGGAGAACCGTCGCATCATGGAGCTCCTGCACGCTATCGAAAACCATGCGCTAGCGTTACGCGAGACGGCACCTAAGGGAGATTTCATGCCGTTAGCCGAGACATCCGCAACGGTTGAACTGCCCTTCGAGCGACCTCTCTACCGACTACCGCTTAAGCCCCTCATTACCGAAGTGGCACTAGATGAGGGGGATGCGGATGTCGATACAGCGGCTCTCTATGCCCAAGTGGTGGTTGATCGGGCCGAGTTGAGTCGAAATATTCGGCAAGAGCTCCAAGTTCACAGTCAGATCACCCTAACCGATGTGGTCACTCGCCATCCGCTGAGTCATGGATTGGCCGAGCTGGTGGTCTATCTGCAGCTAGCTGGTGAGTGGCCCAAAACGGCCGTGGATGATGAGGTTCAGGAGCAGGTGAGCTGGCAGATAGAGAGCGGCCTCATGCGCCAAGCAACCTTGCCGCGCATTATTTTTCTGAGGAGCAATGAATAGCTAAGATGAGTGTTACTGATGCCGACCCTAACTATTCGGCTAGACCGAACCACGAGCTCTCGTCTGTGGTGGTGCCGCTACTGAAAGGCGTGCTCTATCGGGAGGAGAACCCCGGACTATGGGGCTCGCTGCTGAAGCTGCAAGCGAGCGTGCTGGATTTTGTCGCCGTGCTCGGTCTGGAGCTAATGCTCGATGAGGCGGAGGGCTACGCTTTTTTGCGTTCGCGGCCGGATGAGGAGGGCCAGACTCTCACGCCGCGCCTAGTGACGCGGCGGCAGCTCTCCTATCCGGTCAGTCTGCTGCTCGCTCTGTTGCGGAAAAAACTGGCTGAGTTCGACGCGGGCGGCGGTGATACGCGGCTGATTCTCTCCCGTGATGAGGTGGTGGAGTTGATCCAGATCTTTCTACCGGCAGGCAGCAACGAGGCGAAACTTATCGATCAGATCGATACTAGCTTGAACAAAATTGCCGAGCTCGGCTTTATCCGCCGTCTGCGTGGGCAGGGGCAGATGATCGAAGTGCGGCGCATTATCAAGGCGTTTGTCGATGCGCAGTGGCTCGCCGATTTTGACCAGCGATTGGCCGAGTATCGACAGCAGCTAGCTGGAACGCTGGAGGGGAGCGATGGCTAAATCGTTTCAATTGGAACTTATGGCAGATGATCGGTTGGCCGGTTTTCGGCTGCAACGACTTGAGGTTTTTAACTGGGGAACCTTTGATGGGCGGGTCTGGACGCTGCGTCTGGGCGGAAAAAACGCTCTTCTCACCGGGGATATAGGTTCGGGAAAATCGACCCTAGTTGACGCCGTCACCACCCTGCTGGTGCCGAGTCATCGCGTTGCCTACAATAAGGCGGCCGGGGCCGATAGTCGTGAGCGTTCACTCAAATCCTATGTGCTGGGGATTTACAAGTCAGAACGGCAGGAGAGCTTGGGTAGCGCTAAGCCGGTCGCACTACGGGACTTTAATAGCTATTCGGTAATCCTCGGCGTTTTCTACAACGCCGGCTACCACAAGACGGTTACCTTAGCGCAGATCTTCTGGATGAAAGAGGCCAATACGCAGCCGGTTCGCCTGTATGCGGCCTGTGAACGCGATCTCTCTATTGCGGCAGACTTTTCCGGATTCGGCAGCGAGATGGTGGGGCTTCGCAAACAGCTACGCTCGAACGGTGTCGAGCTGTTCGATAGCTTTCCGCCCTACGGCTCTTGGCTCCGCCGCCGTTTCGGCATCGATAACGAACAGGCCTTAGAGCTCTTCCATCAAACCGTGTCGCTCAAGTCGGTCGGCAATCTGACCGACTTCGTGCGCAGCCACATGCTTGAGCCCTTTGATGTCACACCGCGCCTCGAAGCCCTCATCGGCCACTTCGAGAGTCTCAACCGCGCTCACGAGGCAGTCCTTAAGGCCAAACGCCAAGTGGAGATGCTGACACCACTGGTGGCCGATTGCGAGCGACATCGACAACTTGCCCAAACGGCAGATACTCTACGAGCTTGCCGCGCTGCCCTACGCCCTTGGTTCGCCTCATTGAAACTCGATCTCCTAGAGAGACGCCTCACCTCGCTGACTGAGGAGTGGGATCGCCACCGAGTCGCCATTGAGCGGTTAGAGGAGCAGCGTCGCACCCAGCAGGGGCAGGAGCGTGAACTACACCGTACCATCGCGGAAAATGGGGGAGACCGTATTGAAAGCATCGGTCAGGAGATCCTCAAACAGCAGCATGAGCTAGAGCGTCGGCAGCAGCGAGCCTCGCGCTATGAGACACTGGTACGCGCCTTAGGGCAACACCCCGCCGCGACCGAAGAGGAGTTTCTACAGCAATGCTCTGAAATCGCCAAGTGGCGTGAGACGACAGAGGAGGAGGAGGCTCACATCCAGAATAGTCTCAATGAGGCAGGTGTCCTCTTTAAACAGGGTAAGGACGAGTACACTCAGTTGCACTCTGAAATTACGGGCTTAAAAGCCCGAGTCAGCAATATCGACGAAAAACAGATTACCATGCGCCACACCCTCTGCCAGGCACTCGCTCTTGCCGAAGAGGAGATGCCGTTTGCCGGTGAGTTGCTACAGGTACGCGAGACGGAACGGGAGTGGGAGGGGGCGATTGAAAGGTTGCTCCACAACTTCGGCTTGTCGCTGCTAGTTCCAGATCGCTACTACACTAAGGTGGCGCAGTGGGTTGACCAGACCCACCTACGGGGGCGGCTGGTCTATTTCCGTGTACGGGACGGGGGGCGCGGCGAGTTGCCATCACTCCATCCAGACTCCCTAGTGCGTAAGCTGCAAGTCAAGCCCGATTCGCCCTTTTACGACTGGATCGAACGGGAGGTGGCCCACCGTTTTGATCTGGCCTGCTGTGAGAGCCAAGAGCAGTTTCGTCGTCAAACTCGCGCTATTACCAAGGCCGGACAGATCAAAGCGCCCGGGGAGCGGCATGAGAAGGATGATCGCCATCGGCTAGATGATCGTCGCTGTTATGTCCTTGGCTGGAGCAATGCCGAAAAGATCGCGGCATTGGAAAAGGAGGCCAAACGGCAAGAGGGCTGCCTTGCCGACCTTGCCACTCGCATCAGCGCACTGCAGAAGGAGCAGTCGGCCTTCAAAGAGCGTCTCTCGCTCCTCTCGAAATTAGGAGAATATACCGACTTTCGTGATCTTGACTGGCGACCCGTGGCGGTTATCATCGCCAGATTAGAGGCTGAGAAACATGAGCTAGAAGCGGCCTCGGATCTACTCAAGACTCTGGCCTCACAATTGGCCACACTCGAAGAGGCGTTACAAGAGACCGAGAGTCAGCTCGATGAACGGAAGGATAAACGCTCGAAAACCGAGCAAAAAATCAGCATCGCGCAAGAGCTACAGCAACAAGAGCAAACTCTTTTAACAGCGACACCCGAAGCTATTAGGCAGAACTTTGAGCAACTGGAAGCGATGCGCGAGGAGGTGCTTAGTGGTCAGATGCTGACAGTCGAATCTTGCGACAATCGTGAGAGCTATATGCGTAACTGGCTGCAAACTAGGATCGACACCGAAGATGCGAAGATCAAGCGTCTCTCGGAAAAGATCGTTAAGGCCATGACCGAATATAGAGGGATGTGGGCGCTAGAGAGTGGCGAGGTCGATGCCAATCTAGCGGCTGCCCCTGAATATAGATCAATGCTAGATCAGCTACAAGCCGATGATTTGCCCCGATTTGAAGGGCGTTTTAAGGAGCTCCTAAACGAGAACACCATTCGCGAGGTGGCCAATTTTCAATCCCAGCTAGCACGCGAACGAGAGACCATTAAGGAGCGCATCGCAAGAATCAACGAATCGCTCACCCAGATCGATTACAATCTAGGTCGTTATATCAGTATTGAAGCGCAGATAAATCTCGACGCCGATATCCGTGATTTCCAGACTGAGTTGCGTACCTGTACCGAAGGTGCGCTCACCGGCTCGGAGGATACGCAATATTCGGAGGCAAAGTTCTTGCAGGTGAAGCGAATTATTGAGCGGTTTAGAGGCCGAGATGAGTACTCGGAGTTAGATCGGCGCTGGACGGCCAAGGTGACCGATGTGCGTAACTGGTTCGTATTCGCCGCTAGTGAGCGCTGGCGTGAAGACAACAGCGAGCATGAACACTATGCCGACTCCGGCGGAAAATCGGGCGGACAGAAGGAGAAGCTCGCCTACACCGTCCTTGCCGCTAGCCTAGCGTACCAATTTGGTCTGGAGTGGGGGGCGGTACGCTCGCGCTCTTTCCGTTTTGTAGTCATCGATGAGGCGTTCGGACGCGGTTCCGATGAGTCGGCCCAATATGGTTTACAGCTATTCGCGCAGCTCAACTTGCAGCTACTGATCGTCACGCCGTTGCAGAAAATCCATATCATCGAGCCGTTTGTCGCCGGTGTCGGGTTTGTACACAATGAGGATGGCCGCAACTCGGTCTTGCGCAACCTGAGCATTGAGGAGTATCGAGCCGAAAAACAGCGGGCGCAAGAGTGAGCTGGACGAGCCTAGCTGATCTTAAAGCTCAGGTGCGAAAGCTTTGGGATCGCGGTTGGCTGCTCGCCGCTGCGTGCGGCAACGGGGATGACAAAGAGCCGCTCTTCCCTCGGCGGCTAACCCTCAAAGGCCCTAACTCTCGGGAGCTGAGCGAGCGATTCCCCGAAGTGCGGGGTTGGATTACGCAACTATCCGCCGGTGCAGGTCTCTATCGAATTGAGTGGCGCAGCGTCAACCACCGTGTTCTTGGTAACAATGAGATCCCAGCGGCAATCTGGATCGACCAGCTAGCAGATGCTCTCGATCTGATTGGCAAGCGCCGAGCAGCCGATCAGTTTGCATCTCTGCTCGAATTGACCGAAGAGAGATGCCCCGAATTGCTCCCTTGGCTGGCAAAACGGCCTCTGCGTGCCTTGGCGTTGACCGAGGAGTGGCCACGACTGCTAGAGATTATCGCTTGGTTGCTTAAGCATCCTCGTCCGGCGATCTATCTGCGTCAGATAGATCTGCCAGGTGTCCATACCAAATTGATCGAAGGGCATCGCGGTGTACTGGCAGAACTGCTCGATCTCGTGCTGCCAGAGGATTCTATTGATAAGAACCACACGGGCATCAACGGCTTCTGTCGTCGCTACGGTTTTCTTGATAAACCGTCGCGAGTCCGTTTTCGGCTGCTAGACTCAAACATCCAACTACTGCCAGTGGCAGCTGAGCAGGATATCACCCTAACAGAGGCCACCTTCGCCTCACTCGCTTTGCCGGTATCGAAAGTGTTTATCACCGAAAATGAGATCAACTTTTTGGCGTTTCCGGATATCTCTATGGCAATGGTAATCTTTGGTGCAGGATACGGCTTTGACAATCTCGCGGCCGTACCGTGGCTGCACGAAAAAGAGCTCTACTATTGGGGAGACCTCGATACTCACGGCTTTGCCATTCTCAATCAATTGCGCGGGCTCTTGCCTCATGTCGCCTCATTTTTGATGGATCAGCAGACACTCCTTGCCCATAAAGCACTGTGGGGAGTGGAGAGGCAGCCTAACACAGGAGCTCTGATGCGGTTGAACTCTGAAGAGAGCCTACTTTACGATCAATTGCGTCAAAATTATTGGGGAGAGCAAGTTCGTCTGGAGCAAGAGAGAATTGGGTTCGACTTTCTGCGAAATACTCTACCGCTAAAAGATTAGGTATTCTAGCCTTTTTTATCGTTAACCGAAAAGCGGTAACCGATACCACGAACGGTACGAATATAGTGTGACAATCCATAGGGTTCTAGCGCCTGTCGAAGACGGCGAATATGGACATCGACAGTGCGCTCCTCGACATAGCCACTTCGACCCCAAATGTAGTTTAGTAGCTGATTTCGGTTAAACACCCGCTCTTTATGCTTAATAAAAAATAGTAGCATTTTATACTCAAGCAGCCCCAAATTTACCTCATTACCATCACAGTAAATTTGATAGGCCTCGATATCAATTTTTATTTTTCCAGCTTCGACAATACCATCTTTCTCATGCGAAAAGGCACGACGCAAAATAGTATTAATTCGAGCAACTAACTCGCGCGGGGAGAATGGTTTGGTAACATAGTCGTCCGCACCGGTATCAAGCCCTTGAACTTTCTGATTTTCACTCACTTTTGCGGTGAGCATCACCACCGGAATATCGGAGTAAATATCGCTCTTTCGTAGCTGTTTCAAAAATTGTACTCCCGTGGTGCCCGGTAACATCCAGTCGAGTACAATTAAATCGGGTCTAATATCAGCAATGCGAAGCTCTGCCTCGGGGACTGACTCAGCCTCAGTCACCATAAACCCCTCTTGGGTCAAGATTTGGTGCAGCATTGAACGAATCGATTTTTCATCGTCAACTACCAAGATAACTTTGTGCATTATTCCAGAGACTTAAATCTTTCTTTCAAGCTAAAGACACCATGAGAAAACTTGCTCAACAGAGTAAAACTCTCCTCGGCTCTATTAAAACCTAAAGCAAATTTAATCATAACCGGTTAGAGCGCCAACACTTAGGTTAAACTGGCCGAAATATCACTAGCTCTCTCATGGCGAATATCTTTTCCCTCTACCATATAGATTGCCGCTTCACCAATATTTCTGGCATGGTCACCAATGCGCTCTAAGGCATAGGCAACCCACATTAGATCGATAATGACGGCGACATGCTCTGGTGCATCGAGTGCTAATTGGTTCAGTTTAGTCACCACTTCACTATAGTGCTCATCAATCAGCTCATCATGACGCACAACATCAATCGCCTGCTGGGTATCCATACTTTTATAGGTATTAAGAGCGCTATCAAGACCGGAGAGCGCCTCATTAGAGAGGTTAATCAACCCTTGGTGAACACCTGGCAATGAGGCGTTTAACTCTGAGTGATTTAATATCTTTTTCGAGATATGTTTCGCCTGATCACCAATGCGCTCTAAATCATTAACAATTCGGGTTGAGGCAATAATTACCCGTAAATCGACAGCGGTCGGCTGATAACGAGCAATAGTCTGATTGCATTCATTATCTATGATCATCTGCAACCGATTAATCTCCGTATCGCGAGAGATAACTCGATTCGCAATCTCATGGTTGTGTTCTAACAGCGCCTGCATGGTATGCTGTAACTGCTCTTTAACCACGATCCCCATTGAGCTAACATTATTAACAATCGTCATTAGCTCAACATTAAATCTATTTGAAATATGATGTTTAATATCATCCCGTTCCATTTTTGACTCCTCTAGTCCAAGCTATATAAAATCAGTTAGCCACTACTCTGTAATGGCGCTATTCACTAGGCTCTTACCTACCACCAAGGTGACAATCGAGTCACAAATATTTAGCGTGTGATCTCTAACCTGATCCATGGCCCGTAAAATCCACATAGTGTTTAAAACCTGCCCCACCTGTGAGGGGTGCTCTATTATACATTCATTTAGCTGTTTTAAAATCGATTGATACTCACAATCGATTGCCGCCTCTAGGTTGACCACCTCTCTCGCCTTAGCTGCATCGACAGTCACTAGCGAGATAAGTGCCATCTCCAGAGAGTTATTGACCCTCTCAGAGAGCTGACTTAACTGCATTACGCACTCTAAATCGTGCTCCTGTTTCCGCTCCATAGAGAGTGAATATCGGGCAATACTAGCCAGATGGATCCCAAGGCGTTCTAAATCAGTCGTCGATTTAATAATGACAATAATCAGCCGCAAATCCCGCGCCGTTGGCTGATAGCAAGCGAGAATATGGGTATATTTCTCGCCTAACAGTAACGCACAGTGGCGAATCCGACTCTGATTACGCGTAACCGTCTCTGCAAAACGGCTATTTTGAGAAGAGAGAATAGCAGAAGAGAGCGATGCCTGCTGCTGCACCAGCCCACTCATGCGGGAGAGAAGCGTCCGTATCTCCTCTATATCCGCATTATATTTTTGCAGAATATGCTGTCTGAACTCCATTGAGATTAGAGCGCTCCAGTTCAGCACGGCATACGCTGTTAAAATCTAACCGTAGCGACCGGTAATATAGTCCTCGGTCTGCTTTTCGGTTGGATTGGTGAACAGCATGTCGGTAGCCCCAAACTCAATCAGATCGCCCATATACATAAATGCGGTATAGTCAGAGACCCGAGCCGCTTGCTGCATATTGTGGGTGACGATCACTATCGTGTATCTATCCTTCAACTCATAAATGAGCTCTTCAATCTTTAAAGTCGAGATGGGATCAAGCGCTGACGCCGGCTCATCTAGCAGTAGTACTTGGGGCTCAATCGCAATTGCACGGGCGATGACTAGCCGCTGCTGTTGACCTCCGGAGAGGCCGAAGGCGCTATCGTTTAGACGATTTTTCACCTCTTCCCACAGTGCAGCCCCCTTGAGTGAGCGCTCGACAATCTCGTCCAAATCACTCTTCTTGTTCTGCCCCTGCAATCTTAAACCATAGGCGACATTTTCATAGATCGATTTAGGAAAGGGGTTCGGTTTTTGGAACACCATGCCAACATGGCGCCTTAACTCGGCCACATTTACCCCTGGAGCGAAGATATTGCTCCCCTCTAGCCGAATCTGGCCAGTAACGCGACAGCCATCGACAAGATCGTTCATACGGTTAAAACAGCGTAACAGAGTCGATTTACCACAACCTGAGGGGCCGATAAAGGCAGTGACTCGCTTATCGGGAATCGTCATATTGATCCCTTTTAGCGCCTGTTTTTCGCCATAAAAGAGATCAAGATTATCAACTTCAAGACAGATAGTCTCCTCCTCTAGCGATCTACTCTTCGCATTCGTGTCAATTGAACTGGAGATATCTACAGCATGGGTAGGGGTTGTATTACTCATAAGGGTCTCTTCTGTGCCTTAAACTATAAATTAATAACGAGGGTTAGCGGTGCGATTAATGTTCCAGCGCCCGATACTTCTCACGCAGGTGGTTACGAATATGTATCGCAGAGATATTCAGCAAGATAATCACCAACACCAGCAGTAGCGCTGTGGCATAGACTAGTGGTCTTGCCGCTTCCACATTAGGGCTCTGAAAACCGACATCGTAAATGTGGAAACCGAGGTGCATAAATTTGCGATCTAGGTGTAAAAACGGAAAGTTACCATCCAGTGGCAGCGTTGGTGCCAACTTAACCACCCCGACCAGCATTAAGGGCGCGACTTCGCCCGCTGCCCGCGCGACGGCTAAAATCAGGCCTGTCATCATCGCAGGACTTGCCATCGGAATAATGGTACGCCACAAGGTCTCGATTTTCGTTGCCCCAAGCGCCAAGGAGCCCTCACGAATCTGCTGCGGAATACGGGATAACCCCTCCTCTGTCGATACAATGACCACCGGCAGGGTCAAAATTGCCAGCGTTAATGATGACCAGAGCAGCCCTGGTGTCCCAAAAGTGGGCGACGGTAACGCCTCTGGATAGAACAGAGCATCAATACTGCCGCCGAGGAAATAGACAAAGAAGCCTAGACCAAACACCCCGTAAACGATCGACGGTACCCCCGCTAGGTTATTTACCGCAATTCGAATCAGACGGGTGAGTGGCCCTTGGGTCGCATATTCACGCAGATAGACCGCCGCCACCACGCCAAAGGGTGTCACGATTACCGCCATCAGAAGTACCATCAGTACCGTACCAAAAATAGCGGGGAAGATCCCCCCTTCGGTATTAGCCTCTCTTGGCTCGCCAAAGATAAACTCACCTAGTTTGGCAAAATAGAAGCCCACTTTATCCCCAAAGGTCATACTATTGGGCATATAGGCGCGAACAATTTTAGCGAGGGATAGCGTCACAGTGGTGCCATCCATAATCGTTGCCGTTAGACTATCGCGTTCGCTCTCGCGGTAGAGCTCATTGAGCTGCTGCTGCAGGACTTTATACGCTTCATCTAGCTTAACTCGCTCCGCCGCAATCTTTTGGTAGGCTTGCGATCCTTTCGGCTCTTTATCTAGCTCCAGTCGCCGCTCAGCTAAGCGCAGCTCTTCGAGTTGATAGTTTATGGCACCGATGTCATCGCGCTCAATCACCTTAATCTGCTCATGCAACAGGGTCACTCTCTCCAGACGAGTCTGTAGCTCTCCCCAAAGATTGCCACCGGCGGGGGTGATCGTCTCTCCCTGCTCCTCTATCGACTCTAAAAAGCCGTAGAAGTTACCCCACTCATGCCGCTCTAGCACCATGAGGCTCTCCGGTTTCTTCACCGATTCGACCTCATCGACCACAATCCAGCGAAAATCGAGCCCGTTGGCTTCGCGGTTACCGATCTTAATCAGGCGGCGCTCTACCATCTGATCTGGATCTTCGGCATTGATGGTAATTTGACGCATCGGCACCGTTTCGGAGTCGTGAGTCTCACCAATCAGCCGGATGGAGGTACCCTGTGCGTTTGGGTACTGATACTCCAATACCTCTTTAGGCCAGAAGTGGCCCATGCCACGCACTGTAATCAGAATCAGCAGCGAAACCACCATGACCACACTGATACTCACCGCACCAGCGTTAAGCCATATCCATGGAGAACCACTTTTATACCAATCTTTCATGATTCAATTCCTGTCAGTTACATTGAGCTATATTTTTTACGCAAACGGTGTCTGACAATTTCAGCCAGCGTATTAAAGAAGAAGGTAAAGATGAGCAGTACCAGTGCAGTGAGAAACAGAATCCGGTAGTGGGTTGAGTCCACCTCCGACTCCGGCATCTCTACGGCAATGTTAGCTGCTAGGGTTCTCATCCCTTCAAAGATATTAAAATCCATAATCGGGGTATTACCGGTAGCCATTAGCACGATCATCGTCTCCCCCACGGCACGACCGAGACCGATCATCACCGCTGAGAAGATACCCGGACTCGCGGTCAAAATGACCACTCTTGAGAGGGTCTGCCATGGTGTCGCCCCCAAGGCTAGCGAGCCGAAGGTGAGGTGCTTTGGTACACTAAATACCGCATCCTCGGTAATCGAGAAGATGGTTGGAATAACCGCGAACCCCATCGCTAGGCCGATAATAATTGAGTTTCGTTGGTCAAAATCGACCCCAATCTCCCCTAGCCAACCACGCATGTCACCGCCGAAGAAGAGGCTCTCTAATAGCGGGCTAATCGCCAGACTCAACCAGATGGCAATAAAGACTACCGGCACCAGCATCGCCGCCTCCCAGCCATCGGGCACGCGGCTCTTTATATCTTTAGGCAGACGCCACCAACCATAACTAGCAGCAAATATCGACAGCGGGACAATGAGCAGCATGGCGAACATACCGGGCAGATTGACCTCTATTGACGGCGCTAGCCACAAACCGGCTAGAAAACCGATAATAACCGTAGGCAGCGCCTCCATAATCTCAATCGTCGGCTTAACCATCTGCCGCATCTTGGGAGTCATAAAGTAGGCGGTATAGATAGCCCCCAAAATCGCCAGCGGCACCGCCACCAGCATCGCATAGAAGGCCGCCTTCAAAGTACCAAAAGCGAGCGGAACCAAGCTATATTTAGGCTCAAAATCGTTATTAGCGGCAGAGGATTGCCAGATAAACTCCTCTTGTGGGTAACCTTCGTAGTGGACAGAACTCCAGAGGGAGTTCACCGACACTTCAGGGTGCTCGTTGTGCACCTCATAGAAGTGGAACTGGTTCCCACTATCGAGCGCTAAAAAGCTATCGGAACGGGGTGAGCTGGCCAGCGCTACAATCGGATCATCGCTTACCGGCACCTTCAACAGCTCCCGCTCGGCAGTGGTGTGGTAGATGGTGACATTGCCTAAACTGTCCCCCGTCAACACCCCTTTACGGCGCAGTTCGGTAGCAATGGTGGTCACTTCGCCGCCGGTGCTGCTAGCCTCACCTAAATCGCGAATCCGTTTCAGGGTCAATGCGCCCTGCTCATCGCGCACATTAAACCATTGGGATAGAACGCCGGTCGCATCACCGAAGAGTAACGATACTCCGCCAATCAGAAATTTAATGCTGTTAATCTCGCCACTCTCAAGCAGCCGTCTCTCCTCTATTTTAGAAATAGCTTCGACATTGGTGACTAGAAACTGCTGATAGTTACCCTCTCTATCAGCTAAAAAGAGGTGGCGCTGCTCCGGATCGAGCATAATAAACTCTGGCGTAAGCTCCGTATCGATCACGCTGCTGCTGCGGGTGAGCGTCACATCATCCTCATCTAGGAAGGAGACCTCCTTCTGAATTTGAATCAGCTCAATACCGCGACTGCCGCTTAGGGCTGCCAAAGTCAGCTTCTCATCACTATTGCGCATCGCTAGCCGACGGAGAGTTGAATCGCTCACCTGTAGCGGCTTCTCACCGTAAGGAAACTCCACTAACGGCTTAACCACTCGGCGATCTGGATAGGTCACCCTAAAACCGGCCCGAACGACCAGCGCCGACCCATCGTCATACCCCAGCGCCAGCACCCCATCTTCGTAATTATCGACCGCAAGGGTGGTCATGTTGCCGTAGGAGGAGAAGTCGTAGCGCTTAATCTCTACCCCAGTGCGCACATCGAAATAGATAATTTCGGCGCGGTTATTAGCGACAATGGCGTATTCACTCTGCTCATCGACCAGCATGAATTCGACCTGACCGCTATTCTCTAGCGCATAGGTGGCTACTTTGGTGCTATCGGGGCTCTCGAACATCGGCAACACCACCCAAGCGAGGTAGAAGAAGATGGTCACAATCGCCGCGATCACCCCAACCCCCCCCAGCGTAATTCCGAGCCGGGCGAGTTTATCCTTTTGCGTCCGCCACTTTTGACGGGAGTCTGCTACAAGCTGAATCATAGTGCCTCATTTAGAATCGGGTTAATTAACTGCGGCGAGAATAAAGGGCAGGCGTTAATAGTTAATGATGAAAATATTAAGTTTTAGTGACAGCAGCAGCGAGCCAGCCGATTTTATCAAACGGCCACTATCGATCCTGTTATCACCTTCCGTTATACTGCACTTTGCCTTCGGTTCAAGGATAGTTCTATGTCAAATCTCGTTAAAATACTCCTGCTCGCAAGCTGCTACCTCACGACAGCAACGGCAACGGATATCAAATTTAGCTGTACCTCGGCAGGGTGTGAGCCCTTTTTTGACGCCTCAATCGCGTGGGCTACGGCGCATGGTCACACCTTAGTGCCGTATCAGTCCGGACGACTAGCCGATAACCTACTCGGACTCTACCGTCAGGTGTTAAGTACCCGAAGTGATGAGTTCGACATTATGCTGATAGATACCGTCTGGCCGGGAGCATTAGAGAGCCATCTCATTGATTTTAAAAAAATTATCCCCCAATCCCAACTCGATAGCCACTTCAAACCCATTATCGATAACTTAACCACAGCAGACGGCCGTCTCATCGCCATGCCGCTCTTCACCGACGCCGGAGTGCTCTACTACCGCAAAGATCTGCTGCAAAAATATGGCTTTGCCCCCCCAAAGACTTGGGGGGAGCTAAAAGATATCGCCCTAGCGATTATGGCTAAAGAGAATAATCCCGATCTAATGGGGTATGTGTGGCAAGGCAAAGGGTATGAGGGGTTAACCTGTAATGCGCTAGAGTGGATCGACTCCCATCATGGCGGCACCTTCATCGATGCTAGCGGTAACATTACCGTTAACAATCGCGCCACTGAGACAGCACTAGCGATGGCACGAGACTGGATCGGCACCCTCACGCCGGTGGAGGTGCTCAACAGCTGATACAGCAGCAGACACTCACCAAAATCGAGACTCAAAAGATGCAGATAGCGCAGCAACTTGTCGAGGCTAAAGAGCAGCTAGAGCAGCGGCTACAGCAGCGGTTAGCGATTATGGTTGAGACGGTCAAGGCCCCCCTACTTAACCATATTAGCGCCATCAATCTACCCGACAGCCCGATAGCAAAGCAGCAGTTTGTCGGGCAGTTTAGAGACTGTATTGAGAACTATAAGGCCCTCCTCCTACAACACCACTGCCTTAAAGCCGTCTCGCACCAATTTGCTACCGATTCGGTCGCACTTATTAACCGAGTGATGATTAAAACGGTTATTGAACTGCTGCTATCGAGTGACGAGTTAGTCGCGGTAGAGATACACGACTGGAATAAGGCACTATTTGAAAGCTTTACGATAACTCCAGAGGGTACGCTACAGCCACTACAGCACCCCTTTATCCCCCCCGATGAGACTCAAGAGTTGAGTCGCGAAATCATTGATGGAGAGTATCTAGGTAGCGTCCACCTCTTCTATCAGACCAAAACACTAAAAGAGATAGAGCGCCAAGGCGAGCAGAGCATTGCCGATTTTATTGACCAAAGTGAGCGACTCTTTGCTGAAACTCGACAACGGATGCTCCGCTCTCGTCTGCTTGAGGTGGTGATCTTCTTTATCGTCACCGTTGCGGCGATGTTTACCATTAGCCTGCTAACGATAGTTCGCCCCTTTAAAGCGGCTCACCGACCATGCCGCCAAGTTAGCTAAAGGGGAGTTTGTACTGACCACGGTGTCGGCCAAAGGGAACGATGAAATTGCTCTGCTAGCTCGTACATTTAACACCATGAGCAGCAATTTACAGCTCTCCTACGAGGCATTAAAGGCGACCAATAACTATTTAGAAGAGAAGGTACGCGAGCGCACTGAAGAGCTAGAGCAGAAGAACCGCCAACTACAGCAGCTATCGATCACAGATCGTCTCACACAGTGCTATAACCGCGTTAAAATGGAGGAGCTACTAGCGCAGCAGCTCCATCTAGCCCAGCGCTACCAGACCCCCTTTTCACTCTTTATCGCCGATGCCGATCACTTTAAACAGGTCAACGACCACCATGGCCATCAGATGGGAGACAAAGTACTCATCGAGCTAGCTAACCGCCTAAAAGAGGCCATCAGAGAGAGTGACGCTATCGACCGTTGGAGGGGAGAGGAATTTCTCATTTTATGCCCTAACACCGCAGCAGAAGCGGCACAACAACTAGCACAACGGCTCTGTCAAACGGTTGCAGCAACGGCGTTTAGCTGTTTTAACCGGCGGATGACAGTAAGTATCGGCGTCTCAGCTCACCAAAGCAGTGATAACTCCATCGATTCACTCCTTGAACGAGCAGATATAGCCCTCTACAGCGCGAAGGCAGAGGGGCGAAATCGGGCCGTTCTCTATCGGCCAAAAGCGGCAGCGAGTTAACCGTCTTCACTAAAAATTAACCCTTGATTCATTAATTAGTCACAATTTAGCGTCAAGATCACCGCTGTTTTCACAACTCTGACTAAAGGAGAACTTTATGCGTTGGCAATCTATTTTGACTGCTACCTCACTCGTGGCATCTTCGATGCTAATCCCTCTTTCCGGCCATGCCATTGAACTCGATGCCGGACTTCCCGACTATCAGCGCACCGGGGGTGTCTCTGGTAACCTCTCTAGTATCGGTTCAGATACCCTAGCTAACCTCATGACACTGTGGGCAGAGGAGTTTAAGCGCCAATACCCGAATGTTAACATTCAAATTCAGGCAGCTGGCTCCTCCACAGCCCCTCCGGCACTGACCGAAGGGACTTCAAATCTTGGTCCAATGAGCCGCAAGATGAAGGATAATGAGATTGAGGCCTTTGAGCGCAAACATGGCTACAAACCGACCGCAGTCCCGGTCGCTATTGATGCGCTAGCGGTCTATGTCCACAAAGATAACCCGGTTAAGGGGTTAAGTATCCCTCAGGTCGATGCTATCTTCTCCGCTAACCGCAAGTGTGGTGGGGCTAAGGATATCACCAAATGGAGCGATGTCGGTATCGGCGGTGCTCTAGGGGGACAGATTATTCAGCTCTACGGTCGTAACTCAGTCTCGGGGACTTATGGTTACTTTAAAAGTGTCGGACTCTGTAAGGGCGACTTTAAAAATAGCGTTAACGAGCAGCCAGGATCGGCGTCAGTGGTGCAGTCGGTCTCTAGCTCAATTAACGGTGTCGGCTACTCCGGTATCGGTTACAAAACCTCCGGTGTCCGTGCTGTGCCTCTAGCTAAAAAAGAGGGGGGTGCCTTTGTTAGCGCTGAACCAGAAAACGCCATCTCTGGTGAGTATCCTTTAAGCCGTTTCCTCTATGTCTATGCCAACAAGCATCCTAGCAAGCCGATGGGGCCACTAGAGCGCGAATTTTTTAAGATGGTGCTCTCTAAGATCGGTCAAATGGTCGTCCTCAAGGATGGTTATATCCCACTACCTGCCACTGTTGTTAATAAGCAACTTGAGAAGCTAACCAACTAGACGGCGACGCTCTCATCTCCCTTGCCTCACGAGGGAGAGCTAGAGACCGGCGGTATAGTTCACCACTTTAGACTAGCCGCCGACTCTTTTATCTCCTCCCCTCCCCCTCCCCTACGCAAACCCAAAAGTGATCTATATCAAGATAAGCTGAGTTAATAAAAAAGCGGCTTGATTAAGCGTCTCCCAACCTATATAAGTATATTATTATTTTCTTATACATATAAGTATAAGATTAACTTTCAATTAGTTAGGAGATATTTTTTATGAATACTATGCCCGCAATTGTCTTAGCTGCCCTAATGAGCGATGCTAACCTAGCAGAGGTTGATGTGGCTGTGATTAGCTGCCCTAGTCTGGAGCAGGCCGCTTGCGCCCTACCGGATGGCAAGGTTTACTCCTATCAACGCTGGACCGAAACCATGGCTCGCTCTCCGGTAGAGGTGCTGCATGTCAGCCATAACCAAGGCGGCCTAGATCAGATTTGGTATATTAAACGCCCTGCGCTAACTGCGGCGGTCACACTAGATCAGACAGAGGAGTAGATCGTAACCGCCGGACAGTCAGTGCGGCACGCTGTTCGATTAGGGGATCTTGTTCATCGTTCCGTCACCCTTGCAGTTTCTATTATGCCCCTCTTTTTAAACGACCCTTTTTTCCGGTAATCCACGGCTCATGAGGCATGATTCCCTCGCCCTCTCTCTGAGATGAACAAGGCCGATTAGGGTAACGATGCGCACAATCTTAGCTGATCGGCAAAAGGGGGCAGTACCCGCTATTGACGGGCGATAGCGGATAAACTCTCTGCCTAAGCGAGAGTTAAGCGCCGATAGATATCAGAGATCTTATACGGTAGCTGCTCGACACGACTCACCACCGTATAGGCGGCTGGCCCATAGAGGTGGGGCAGATAGTCCCGCGCATCTTGATCGATAGTAATGCAGTAGGGGTGAATACCGTTGCGCCGCGCCTCAATTAGCGCTCGGCGGGTATCTTCAATACCATACTCACCGCGATAGTCGTTATAGTCATCGGGTTTACCATCGGAGAGGGTAATTAAAAGGCGCGTTTTCGCTTCAACCTCAAGTAGCTGCTGCGTTAAATGGCGGATTGCAAAGCCCATACGGGTATAGTCCTGCGGGCGAATGGCGCTAATTCGCCCCTCTATCTCACGGCTAAAGGGCTCCTCAAACCGTTTAATCGTATAGATTTCACACCGCAGGCGAGTCATACCGGAGAAGCCGTAGATAGCGTAGCGATCATTGAGGCTCTCTAACGCTTCACACAGCAGCAGCAGCGATTCGCGTTCGGCATCGTTAATCCACCCCTTAGTCGAACCGCTCATATCGACCATAAAGACCACCGCAATATTGCGATCTGCCCGGTGCATACGGGTAAAGAGCCGATCGCTCATCTCCTCCCCCCGCGCTCGATCAGCTAGCGCCTCGACTAAGGCCTCAAAATCGATACCATCGCCACTCTCCTGCTTGCGTAAAACTCTATCTTCATCACGCATTGCCTCAAAAGTTTTACGCAAATGTTTCATTAATGGCGAGTATTTTTGCCGAGTTAAATAGATAAACTCATCGTCAACCGGAGTCACCTCCTTCTCCCGCACCGCGCACCAGTTTTTACGATAGTGCTGCCGACCGTGATCCCACTCATCGTAGAGAGAGGCCCCCTCCAGATGGTAGGTACCGTGCCAAACCGCGTCGCTATCGGCTTCGCTATCGGGAAAGAGCCACTTCGGATCGTAATCCCCCGCCCCAGCCGGTTGAAGGTAGTCGGGAGGGAGTTCACCAAAATCTTGAACAATCGATCGCAGTAGCTGCCGCTGCCTCTGTGGCAGTTTAATCACGCTGCCATCGAAGGTAATCTCGATCTCAAAGCCATCAGGATGCTCCGACTGCTCCTCTATCTTCTGTTCGATCGCGGGTAGCTCAATCGTCTCAGGACGCAGCTCCTTAACTAGCTCATCCATACCGACCTTAAACCGCGCCTTCTCCTTCGGCTGTCGCTCTAGCTGCACCCGTAGCACCGCATCGAGATGGAGCTGCGGCTGATAGCAGCAGGGGGCGAGGGGTTCGAGCCGGTGTAGCTGCTGTTCGACTAACGAGATGACCGACTCGACCTCTCGCGCCTGTAGTAGCTGCTGGCGTAACTGCCGCCACTCGGCACTGAGTTGACTAACATCGTCACTTAGGCTCTGCATGGAGCGGTAGAGCCCCGGTAGCTCTCTAGCGATGTAACCCTCCAGACGCCAGCGATCTAGCGCCGCAAAGAGCTGTAGATAGCGCTCAGGGTAGCCAGAGGCCTCGGCATAGCGCTGCAATGGATAGCGAAAAGTCCCAAAACGGGCCTGCGCCCACTGATAGACCATGAGCGCTTTATAGAGCAGAAAGTTCTCCTCTGGGGTATCGCGCTCGGCCACCATCGCCGGCAGATAGATCACCTCGGTATCGGTATAGCTAAACGGCTCCTCTGAGCGTTTAATATCGAGTTCCCGTCCAGAGAGACCGTGTAGAACATGGCGCAGCACCCGCTCGTGCCGATCGAGCGGGGCACCGAAACTGCGCTCTCGTTGACTTTGAAAAAAGATCTCAATATCGCGAATTTGCGCCATCGCCGGATGGAGACCCGACACATCATAGGTATCCATCACATGCAGCGCCCACGACTCAATGAGCTCGCGATCGATACCCCTCCCCTCGCCCTCAGTGTGGGTTAGGGCGTTCAGAATCAGCTCATACCCTATCTGAATGTGGGTTGAGGTGATCCGCCCTAGCCAGTTGAGAATAAACTCCTGCTCACTACGATTCAGCTTAACAATACGATCTGCCAACACCTGGCTATGGAGGAAGGTAAACTCGACCTCCAGCAGCTCATCAAGGTGGCTAACCAGCGCTTGGTAACCTAACGGCGACTTTTGCATCGGTTATAGACGGTAGTTCGGTGCCTCTTTGGTAATCTGCACATCGTGCACATGACTCTCGGTCATACCGGCGTTAGTCACCCGTACAAATTCGGGCATCGTGCGCATCTCATCAATAGAGGCGCAACCGGTATAACCCATACTCGAACGCAACCCCCCCATCAATTGGTGAATCAGCGGCTGCAGCGACCCTTTGTAGGGGACGCGCCCCTCAATCCCTTCGGGCACCAGCTTATCGGCCTTACTCCCCTCCTGAAAGTAGCGATCTGAGGAGCCCTGCTGCGACGACATCGCCCCGAGTGACCCCATACCACGATACGCCTTATAGGAGCGCCCTTGGTAGAGCTCCACCTCACCCGGTGCCTCCTCCGTACCGGCAAACATACTCCCCATCATCACCGAATCGGCACCGGCAACGATCGCCTTAGCAATATCTCCCGAGTAGCGAATACCGCCATCGGCAATGACCGGAATATCGCTTCCAGCTAGCGCGATGACAGCGTTATCGATAGCCGTAATCTGCGGCACACCAACACCGGCGACGATACGAGTCGTACAGATAGATCCCGGACCGATACCGACCTTCACCGCATCGGCCCCCGCCTCTTTGAGCGCCAGCGCCGCCGCCCCGGTGGCAATATTCCCCCCGATCACCTGCAACTCAGGGTAGTGCTGTTTAATCCAGCGAACCCTCTCCAACACCCCACGAGAGTGGCCATGAGCCGTATCGACCACCACCACATCGACACCCGCAGCCACTAACGCCGCTACCCGTTCGTCAGTCCCCTCCCCGACCCCGAGCGCAGCACCGACTCGCAGCCGCCCAGAGCTATCTTTACAAGCAAACGGCTTATCGGTCGCCTTCTGAATATCCTTAACAGTAATCAGGCCGCACAGATGGAACTGATGATCGACCACCAAGATCTTTTCGATGCGGTACTCATGCAATTTGTGCAGGATCTCCTCCCGCTCAGCCCCCTCAAGCACCGTAATCAACTTCTCTTTTGCCGTCATAATCGTCGAAACGGGGGCATCGAAGCGGGTCTCAAAACGGAGATCGCGGTTAGTTACAATCCCCACCAAATCGCTACCATCGACCACCGGCACCCCCGATATCCCGACCCGCTGAGTGAGCTCAATCACTTCACGAATTGAGGCACGGGGCGAGACGGTAATCGGATCCTGAATAATACCACTCTCAAACTTCTTAACTCGGCGCACCTCTTCAGCCTGCCGCTCAATGGTCATATTTTTGTGCACAATACCGATGCCGCCCTCCTGTGCCATAGTGATGGCTAATCGCGACTCAGTCACCGTATCCATCGCTGCCGAGACTAGCGGGATGTTGAGCTCAATCTCCCGCGTTAAACGAGTTTTTAACGAAACATCCTTCGGCAAGAGATTTGATTCGGCCGGAATTAACAGCACATCATCAAAAGTCAGGGCTTCCTGGGCTATACGCATAGATTTATCGCCTTCAATTGGTTGGGGGTTTGAAAACTCTGTTGTCACTTTAACCATTATAGGGTTTGACGCCCCAGTGGTAAACTGGCTAAGCTATAATCGGTTTCAACCAAATATAGCGCTTCCAACATAGGGTTTGACCCGCCGGAAGCTCAACTAGCCATCATTGACCGCCAAAATCGAGGAGATAGAGACTTATGTTAAAACAGACCATTGCCGCTACCGCACTAGGGCTACTCGTTGCCTGTTCCATCACACCAGAGCAGAAAGCCAGCCTTTACATTAAGGACGCTCAAAGCGATCTGGAAATTGCAAAATCAAAGGGTTACTCAGGAAGTGACGCCTCTAATTCGCTCCAACAAGCCCAAGCGCAACTGGCTAAAGGCCAATATGGCCCCGCCATCACACTGGCTAAACAGTCGCAGTTTCAGTCGGCCGAAGCGATTATGCACGCCGACGCGATGGAGATGATTCAAGCGGCAAAAGCGATGCTAAAACAGGCCGGCAATCACGCCTGGCGCGATACCGGCAAGATGATTCAGCAGGCACAGGAGCTGTTCGACCAAAAACGCTACGCCGACTCCCTAGTCATCTCTCAACAAGCCAAACGGCAGTCGGAGCTAGCGCTGGCGCAGTATGCCCAGTATAAGGGGGCCGCGGACAGATTCTAAGCCTAACGCACCAAGAGTCGGGTCAGGGCTGGCGCTGCTCCAGCCCTCCCCCCTCCCCTAGGTAATCGCTCAAACATGGCCAACTTTAAAACCCATATCGTCACCGCAACGGTCGCCTCCGGCATCGCCTCAACCGCCCTCTATGTCATGGATCTACTTACCAGTGTTGAATCGGTAGTGATGCTAGGTGCGGGCATTATTGGCGGCGCTCTGCCCGATATCGACTCAGATCACTCCACCCCGCTAAAGATCGCCTTCACCCTACTCTCGATTATTATTTCATTCATTGTTATGTTCTCCCAGCCGTTTGGCGATACAGTCGTTGAGTTAATCGCGCTCTGGATTGCTACTTTTATGGTGATGCGCTTTGTAGTACTACGACTATTTCAATCGATAACTGTCCATCGGGGTATTATCCACTCACTACCGGTCGCCGCCATCGCCGGCCTGCTATCGGTGCACTTTATCTACCACTACTCTGATCAGAGCGCCTACCTCGCCTGGATGTTCGGCAGCTTTATCACCTTCGGTTTTCTTGTCCACCTACTATTAGACGAGTTCTATAGCGTCAACCTACTCGGCATTGAGGTCAAAAAGTCATTAGGAACCGCCTTTAAATTGTACGATAGCAGCCAAATCGGCCTATCGCTACTGATGTACCTAATCGCAGCGGCGCTCTTTTGGAGTGCCCCCTCCCCGCTCCAATTTGCCACTATGATCTTTAACGCCCACAACTGGGATCACTTTCTGACGATGCTCTACCCGACACAGGGGTGGTTTACTCGCTAACCCCCTCCCCACGCAAAGCGGCAAGATGCGCCAACATCGGCCCACTGATATGGGCGATTTTTTGACGCATCACCGAACCGATAGAGTCATTGACACTAAAGACCGGCAACACCACCGTCTCATCAAAATGGGCCAAAAAGAGTAGCGCCTCCAAAGCTAGCCGCTCCTCCTCATCGAGTCGCTCCTGTAGCTGCCGCCACTGACTATCCTCAACGCCCTTCACCACCGCCTCAATCTCCTCAATCGTTCGTAGCGGCTCATGGTGGTAGCGAAGAGGAGCAAAATAGCGGCCAATGGCACTAAAGAGCGCCGACACCACCTCCTGATCCGCTGGCCGTCTCATCGCTTCGGTCACCATACGGCAGAAGGTCTGCCCCGCTGCCGAATAGAGGTGGAGGAGCTGCGTGGCATAGCGATTCTGCTGCGCGATGAGTGGTGCTAACGACTGCTGTAGCGCTGCCCACTTCGGATGGGGCGGATCCTGTTCGGGAAGATTATCGGGCTCAGAGAGCAGAAAGCCGACCCGATAGGTGCTTTTACTCTTGCCACGCTGCCACAGCGCCAGACGCTGCTGTGCATTAATTAACCCCGGCTGCAGCACCAGCCGCACAGTATCGAGCATATCGCGATGTTCGGTCTCAAACGGCAGATGCTCAACCAGATGCTCGGCCAATACCTTCCCCATCGTCCCCTCGACCACCGCCCGCCGCTCCAACATCCGTCTAGCGTGTTCCGACCAAGGGGCGATCCACCACGCCTTTCGGGCCAACTCATCGGTTAACCCGGGCGCACAGACGACAGCCATCACCGCCTCCATCTCGCCGATGCGTAGCAACCTATCTAACTGATCGTTATCGATCTGCCCCATACGAGTCCAGCGGCGCAAAAAGACCGGATACCCCCCCGGCGAATCGAGTACCACCGAGGCGAGTAGCTCCCGCACCGCCGTTAGATACCTATCCGCTCGCAGCGTGGGGTTAAGATCGACCCTCATCTCTTGCTCCCCCATGAGACCATACACCGCCATCGCGTTCTCATCAATGCGCACCGCCTCCGCCTGCGTCAATAACACATTAAGGCGCAAATTATCTTCCGGACTTAGACTCAAACCACTCACTCCCATTCAAAGTTGACGCTGGCGCCAGCTTTGCAACCGCTCTAGCGCCAGCTCAATACGCTCAATCGAGGTCGTATAGGCAAATCGCAGATGATCAGCGGCGCGATAGTCGCCAAAATCGCCCCCCGGCGTCACCGCCACCCCCGCCTCGTAGAGTAGCCGTCGCGAGAGCCCCATGCTATCGTCAGACCAGCGACTCGAATCGACATAGAGATAGAAGGCCCCCTCTGGCAGCCGCGCCGGCGGCAATCCTAACTCACACAACCCTTCGGCCAATCGATCACGACGCTGCAAAAAGTGGTGCCGTCGCTGCTCGACTATCTCGATAGTCTCCGGCGCAAAGGCGGCCAGTGCCGCCTGCTGCGACAGCGTTGTCGGGGCAATATAGAGATTTTGAGCCAACTTGGCCACCTCCTCTACCGCCCCCGCTGGCAGCAGTAGCCACCCTAAGCGCCAGCCGGTCATACAGAAATATTTGGAGAAGCTATTAATCACAAACCGATTGCCCCCCAGCGCTGCCGCGCTCGGCAACGGCGTCTCACCATAGCTTAGAGCGTGATAGATCTCATCGACCAATAACACCCCCTCCCGCTCTGATACCTCAGCGGCTAGCTGTTGCAGTGCCGGTTGAGATAGCACCGTACCGGAGGGGTTGGAGGGCGAGGCAAGCATCACCGCCCGACTATGATCGCGCCAATGTTCGGCCACCGCAGCGGCGCTTAACTGATAGTTATCATCAGCACTGACCGCCACCGGCTGTGGTTCGGCACCGACAAAGGTGACAATGTGGCGATTACAGGGGTAGCCCGGATCGCTTAACAGCACCCCCTCCCCCCGATTAACCGCGACACCGAGGGAGAGGAGCAGCGCCGCCGAGGCACCACTGGTGATGACGATATCGTCCCTATCGATACTCAACCGATAGCGCTCACCATAGAACTGCGCGATGGCCTCTCGTAGCGCCGGTAACCCCAGCGCCGAAGTGTAGTGCTGCGACTGCTGCTGCAGAGCCCTCTGCGCAGCTCGAACCACCGGCTCCGGCGTCTCAAAGTCGGGCTCACCAATCTCCATGTGGACAATATCACGCCCCTGCGCCTCTAGTGCCCGCGCCTCATCTAATAGCGCCATCACGCGAAACGGCTCGATGGCTACCATGCGCTCGGCGGCGCTAAACATCAGCTATAACCCATCTTTTGATGCAGTTTTTGAATTAACTCAATATCGACCCACGAGTGACCAAAGCTCTGCCCCTGCCGCAGGGTGAACGGGGCATCGGGCTCGCCAAAATCGGAGACCACTAGCGCCGCACCGTTAAACTCGTCACTAGCAGTGTAACCATTGGTGGTAATCAGCACCGGCAGTTCGGCATTGAGTGCCGACTGGAGCCCGTTCCAAGAGTCCTCAAAAGCGAAACACTCCTCAGGTCGCAGCCCCATTTCGGCCATCGCAAACTGATAGACCGCCGGCGAAGGCTTTTTCGCCTCGACAATATCACCGGCCGCAACCACCTCAAACCAGCCCATATAGTCCTTGCCTAAGGTATTGAGCAGCAGCGCATCGACATTCTCTGGCGTGGTAGTCGTTGCAATCGCTAAACGCAACTTCTGCTCCCGCGCCTGCTGTAGCAGCCGTTTAACCCCTGGACGCAGCGGAATGTTGCCCTCGCCTAGCAGCTCGGTGTAGAAGCTGGTTTTACTACGGTGGAGCGAGGCGATAAACTCGCTGCGCTCTCTAGGGGGCGTATAGTCGGGTAGATAGGTCTCCATATAGTGGCTAATACGCTCCTTCCCGCCGGTTATGTTGAGCAGCTCGCCATAGAGCGCCTCCGACCAGTGCCACTGTAGAGCAGCGGCGCGAAAGGCGAGATTAAAAGCGACCCGATGCCCATCTCGTTCAGTATCGGCCAAGGTACCATCAACATCAAAAATAAGTGCTTGTAGCATAGCGACTGTTAACGACTCCTAATAGTTCATGGGGCAGGGCTTAGACATAGCTTTTGCGCATTCTGCGCCCCCCCGGACTCTTCTTCTGGGTAATCACCCCCTTAATCGCCTGAGCGCCACTTAACGGCTCATCGGCAAAGTGGGAATTTAAGGGGTGGAGCCAAAACGCCTCCCCTCGAATATGTAGCTGGCGAAAGATATACTCCCCCTTATGCCAAGCGATAACATAGCTGCCATCGACATAGGGGTGGCTCGGTTCGATCACGATAATATCGCCATCGTTAAACTCCGGCTCCATACTATTGCCCATCACCATGAGCACATAGGGCTCCGCCTTTTCACAACTACCGCTATCAAACAGCGGCTCGGCGCCACTCTCTTCGGCCGGTACCGCGTGGTCATCGAACGCGGCGACATAGTAGGGTTGCCTCATAACACCTTCTCTAACTCAATTTCACTCAACATAGTCCCTAAACAAAGTGGTAAAATGGGGCCATGGTACCAAATTTCACCGCAATAGCCCTATTTTGAACCGGAAATCTCTGCATGAAACACTTCAACGATCTCATTGCCGAATGTCTGACCGAAGTTGACGAACTCTTTCCTTGGGATCTGGAAGAGCGACTTAGCCTAGACAACGCCCCCTTTCTACTCGATGTGCGTGAGCCGGAGGAGTATCGGCAGCTCCACATTCCCGGCTCAATTAACGCCCCTCGGGGGATCCTCGAAACCTGCTGCGAATGGGATTATGAAGAGACCATTCCCGAGCTAGTCGAAGCACGCGACCGAGAGGTAGTCGTCATCTGCCGCTCCGGTAACCGCAGCGTCCTAGCCGCCCACACCCTACAACGAATGGGGTATAAAAAAGTGATCTCTTTAAAAACCGGCATTCGCGGCTGGAACGACTACGAACAGCCCCTAGTCGATCAGACTGAGCAACCGGTCGCTATTGAACAAGCCGATGAGATCCTCCGCTCCCGTATCCGCCCTGAACAGCGTCGCCCCCCCCTTTAACTACCCCTTCGCGGCGCGACGAAACGCCTCAGCCATCGCCCCGGCGGCCGCACTGCCGCTCGGCGTTGGCGCAGTTGGTGCACTGGTCTGACGAGAGCGACCCCGCCCGTTGCTCTTCTCAGTCGGGCGCGGCTCTTGGAGCCGCATAGAGAGCGCGATACGCTTACGAGCCACATCGACCTCCACCACCTTCACTTTGACAATTTCGCCCGCCTTAACCACCTCATGCGGATCTTTCACAAATTTATCGGCTAGCATCGAAATATGGACTAACCCATCCTGATGGACTCCGACATCGACAAAGGCACCAAAGTGGGTCACATTGGTCACCACCCCCTCCAGAATCATCTCCGGTTTCAGATCCGCTAGCGTCTCGATCCCCTCTTTAAAACTAGCGGTGCGAAATTCGGGGCGAGGATCGCGCCCCGGCTTCTCTAGCTCGCCAATAATGTCGCGCACCGTCGGCTCACCAAAGCGATCATCGATAAAATCGTTCGCCGCTAACTGACCTAACAGCTCTTTAGCACCGAGTAACTGCGCGATTGAGCGACCCGTTTTGGCAATAATTCGCTCCACGATAGGATAGGCCTCAGGATGGACAGCCGAGGCATCGAGCGGATTATCCCCCCCAAGGATGCGCAAAAAACCGGCACACTGCTCAAACGCCTTCGGGCCCAGTCGCGGCACCTTAAGGAGCTGTTGTCGGCTACGAAACGGGCCGTTGCCGTCACGGAACTCGACCACATTGGCCGCCAACGCCCCATTGAGCCCCGCGACATGGCTCAACAGCGCCGTTGACGCGGTATTAATATCGACCCCGACCCCATTGACACAATCTTCGACCACCGCCACCAATGCCCGCTGTAGCCGAGTCGAGGCTACATCGTGCTGATACTGCCCCACCCCAATCGACTTAGGATCGATCTTGACTAGTTCGGCAAGCGGATCTTGCAGCCTGCGAGCGATAGAGACCGCCCCTCGCAGCGAGACATCGAGCTTAGGAAACTCATTTGCCGCTAACTCTGAGGCCGAATAGACCGATGCCCCCGCCTCACTCACCACCACCTTAGTTAAGTTAAGCTGCGGATAGCGCTGCAGCAGCTCGGCCACCAGCTTCTCGGTCTCGCGGGAGGCGGTACCATTACCGATACTCACCAGCTCCACCCGATGGCGCTCAGCGAGCCGTTTAAGCTGCGCTAGCGAGCTATCCCACTGCCGTTGCGGGACATGGGGGTAGATAGTCACGGTCTCCAGTAACTTACCCGTACCATCGACCACCGCCACCTTCACTCCGGTACGAAACCCAGGATCGAGCCCCATCGTTGGCCGATGACCGGCTGGGGCCGCTAAGAGCAGATCTTTAAGATTACGGGCAAAGACCTCAATCGCTGCCCCCTCGGCACCTTCACGAAGCTGGCTCATAATATCGGTCTCTAAACGGGTCGCGAGCTTAACCCGCCAGCACCAGCGGATACTCTCCTGTAGCCAGCTATCGGCGGGGCGCTGCTGCGGCTTAAAGCCAACATGGCGAGCCACAACCGCCTCAGCTTTTCCCATCTCACCTAGCGCCAGATCGCGATCCGTGCTCAGTTCAAGGCTAATGGTTAACGCCCCCTCACTCTGCCCACGAAACAGCGCCAACAGTCGGTGGGGGGGGATCTCGGCCACCGCTTGGTGATAATCGGCATAGTCGGCAAACTTCCCCTCCACGACCGACTCATCGATCCCCTTGGCAATAACCACCCCCTCCTGCCATAGTAGCTGGCGCAGCTCAGCGACTAGCGTCGCCTCTTCGGCCCACTGCTCCATTAAGATCTGCCTAGCGCCATCGAGCGCGGCCTTCGCACTCTCCACCCCCTTATCGGCATCAATAAAGGGCACGGCTGCCTGCTCAGGCAGACTCTCTGGCCGCTGCCATAGCTGCTGCGCCAGCGGCTCTAACCCCGCCTCCCGCGCGATGTGCGCTTTAGTTCGCCGCTTCGGTTTATAGGGGAGGTAGAGATCTTCTAGCTCAGTCTTACTTGAGGCCGACTCTAGCGCCTGCTGTAGTGCTGGCGTGAGCTTCTGCTGCGACTCAATCGACTTTAAGATCGTCTGCCGCCGCGCCTCCAGCTCTCGTAGATAACCAAGCCGCTCACTGAGATGGCGTAGCTGGGTATCATCCAGCCCACCGGTAGCCTCTTTACGATAACGGGCGATAAAGGGGACAGTCGCCCCCTCATCGAGCAGCGCTATCGCCGCCGCCACCTGGTTAATATGAACAGCTAACTCGGTTGCTAAGCTCTTTGCAATGGTTGCCAACACGCTCTCCTTATGTTTTAGGCAATAAAATATTAATTAAACGCCAGCGAAGATAGCCCTGGCGCTGCAAAATAAGTTGCAGATGCTGACCACGACTATTCACCGCATCAATGGTAAACTGCTCTAGCGAGTTAAAACCGAAGGTTATCTGATCAAACAGCGGTGGCTGCGTCGCCTCCCCACTCGCTGACGGCTCCCCCCCCGAACTATCGGGAGCCGATAGCGGCTCCACCCCCTGAATGGCACTGGCTAACCCCTCGGGGGTGACATAGGCATCAATAACCCCATCGGCTAACCGTCCCGCCAGAGCCGCCCCCAATAGAGCCAGTGGATGACTCTGAGCCTGACTGCTCTTTAGCTTCTCATCTAGCCGCTGCTTTAGCTGAGCTTTGATATTTTGCCGTAACTGCGGATAGTCGATGACCGGATCAAGCCTCGCCGCATCGCGCTGCTCTAGCCCCTGCTGCAGCTCTTTTGCCGCCAAAAAGGGGCCGGCGACAAAGGTAGCCACCGCCACCAGCGCCACGATTATGACTAAAATGATCACTTTTTTAACCATCACAATTGACTCCATAAGTTTCGCATCAATCAATAACTCAAGCGGCACCCACCAGCGCTCTAACCCTATCGGCCAACTGCGCCGCCAACCGCGCCACTTGATCAGCCTCCTCCCCCTCGACCATCACCCGCAATAGCGGCCAAGTCCCCGATGCACCCACTACAACCCTTCCACCACCCCCCACACCACTCTCCCCCACTCCTCCCCCTCGACCATCACCCGCAATAGCGGCTCAGTCCCCGATGGACGCAATAGCACCCGTCCCCGACCCGCTAGCGCCTCTTCCGCCGCGGCCACCGCCTGCTGTAGTGCGGGGCTCTGCATAATCTCGGCTGCGGCGGTACCTAATTTGACATTGCATAGCTGCTGCGGATACCTCTCTACCCCCGCAAGCGCCTGCGCCAGCGTCAACTGCCGACTCACCAATACCGCTAGCACCTGTAGTGCCGCCACAATACCATCACCGGTAGTGGTTTTAGAGAGATCGATAATATGCCCCGACCCCTCCGCCCCTAAGTGCCACTGCCGCTGCTGTAACAGCTCCAACACATAGCGGTCTCCAACTGCCGCGCGGGCCATGACAACCCCCTGCTGCTGTAGCGCCCTCTCTACCCCTAAATTGGTCATTAGAGTACCGACCACACCCTCAGGCCGCTGTTTACCATGCACCGCCAAAATATAGAGCAGCTCATCGCCATCGATTAGCCGCCCATCACCATCGACAAACAGCACCCTGTCGCCATCGCCATCAAACGCGATCCCCATATCGGCTCGATGGTGTCGCACCGCCTCAATGAGCGCTTGCGGCTCGGTTGAACCGGCATCGACATTGATATTGAGCCCATTAGGCTCGACACCTAACGGAATCACCGTAGCCCCAAGCTCAGTGAAGACACTCGGCGCGATATGGTAGGTCGCCCCATGGGCCGAATCGATGACCAAGGTGAAACCGCGCAGATCGAAGCGATAGGGAAAAGTCCCTTTACAGAACTCGATATAGCGCCCGGGGGCGTCATCGATGCGATAGGCCTTACCCAGCTTTTCCGAGCTCACACAGCGCAGCGGTCGCTTTAGCGCCGCCTCAATCTCCATCTCGACACTATCGGCCAGCTTCATCCCCTCACGCGAAAAAAATTTAATGCCATTATCGTGATAGGGGTTATGCGAGGCGCTAATCACAATGCCCGCATCCGCGCCGAGGGTACGGGTGAGATAGGCGATCGCCGGAGTCGGCATCGGCCCTAGCAGCATCACCGTCACCCCAGCTGCCGCCAACCCCGCCTCCAGCGCCGACTCAAACATATAGCCGGAGATACGGGTATCTTTGCCGATAACGACCTTCCGTTCCCCTTTTTGCGCCATCACCTGCCCGACTGCCCAACCTAAATGGAGGGCAAAATCGGGGGTAATCGGATACTCACCCACCCGCCCCCGAATGCCATCGGTACCAAAATAGTCTCTGCTCATCAACTCCCCCTCCTCATCTCATCTCTCCCCACTGCGCTACCAACTCAATAGGCTCTCCATAAAACTGCGATCGAAGCGAACTTTAACATAGTCTCCTAGCTGAATCCTTCTCGCCTCCTCTGCCTTATCCACCAGCGCCCAGCTATAGTCGGCACCGATCTGGTCGGTCACAGTGGCACTCCCAATACCTCGTTCGACCAAAGTCACTTTCTGAGTCAAACGGTTACCCTCCTGCCGCAGCCGGATAATCTCGATCTTATCCCCTTTGCTAATATGGCGCTGCCGGCCAATCATTATTTTGATCAAATACTCTTCGCCATCGCTGCGCATATCGACCACATAACTGCTAGCCGCAAACCGGTTCTGCAACTCAACCCGTCCGCTATCGAGACTCTCCTCTCCAGCCCTCGCCACTAGAGCGCTATATTTGCCGTTAGCGCTGCTACAGTGTTGACTCTCCTCCTCCATCGTCTCGCTACCACTTAGGGCGATACGCTCCACCATCTGTAGCTCTGGAATCGAAAAGATCTGTAGCGTCGCCTTCACTGTCGCTTGATAGGTACACTTCGCAGGGACTCGCTCGCTCCCCTGCTTGGTCTTTCTCTCGTAACTCTTGGCAAACTGACTACCCGTCTCAATGCTATCGATCCGCCCCATAACGGCAAAATCGGCCACCTCCGGCCCCTGATAGCTCCCCGAACGACCGGTCGCCTCGGCCAGTGCTAGCTCGCTCAACAGCTTTTGCGCCTGATGGCGATCAATGAGCTGCACCCCCGCCCCAGTGAGATGCTGCTCTAGTCGGGCAGAGAGGGTGGCTACCACTTGGCTCTGCTGCGCTAAGGCGCTCGGCTGCGATAGCGTAAAACCGGAACTCACCACCCGAATCTTCTGCTGCGAACGGGCTAGCTGCGCCTCGGTCGGGGCGAGCTCTGCTAGCGGCAGATTGACCGGCTGCCAAGCGTCAATATCGTCAATCGTGAGTCCTGCGCAGCCAAAAAGGGCTGTCATCACGGTAGCGACTACTGCGGTAGCGACTCTGTTTCTATTTCGATGCTGCACGTCACTCTCCTCCCGCTAAATTCCCAACAGCGTTAACACCGACTGCTGCGCTATCTGCTGCTGCAGCGAGCTCACCGCGCTCTGTGTCGCGGCGGCATAACTTAACGCCGAAGCCCCCGATAGCTCCAGATTGCGACTCGCCACCGCTTCACCCAAACCATCCTGCGCCACCAGCGAGACAAACAGCTTCACGATAAAGTTACCGTAAACCTTTGAGCGCTGCTCACTCACCTCAATCGTAATATTGACCCCACTCTGCCCGCGCGAGGGGGGAGTCACCAGCGTATAGCGCTCCCGATTCAACCCCTCACGCAGCACATCGCTAATACTACGCCAGCCGCTCGCCCCCTGAATCGAAAATGTCAACCCCGCCGCCGCCTGCTGTAGCGCTCGGCGCTGCGAGGCGATATCGATCGGCTCGGATAGACGATGAAAGGCGTTCAAAAGTTGCTGCAATAGCTCTAGCTCATCGATTTTCGCATACAACGGCGCCATCTGTTTTAGCTGCCGCAGGGCGCTTTGGCGCTTAAATTGGGCTAAGGAGAGCTCAATATCTTGCTGTAGCTCTTGCAGCCGCTGCTCTTTTTGGCGCAAAAACGGCCCCTGCTCCACCTGTAGCAGCACCAAGTGGCGTCCCCCCTGCTGTAGCCGCTGCATGACCCGATAGTTATTGAACGTCAGCGCAGCACTCTCGGCGGTAACACTCTGACTCGACTGCCGCTGTAACTGCTCTCGTCCATTGAGAGTGGAGACCGAGAGCTGCTGCTGACTACGGGAGCGAATTGTAGTCTGGAGACGAGAGGCGATCATCGCTAGCGCCTTCTCCTCCGCCTGTTTGGGTGTCACCGCCTCAGCCGCCCCATACCAAAAACGGCCATCGTCAGTCGGTGGCGAAAAGAACCATGCCGGCGGGGTATTCACGACCGCCTCGGAGCCACTCTTCCCCCCCCCTAGCAGGCTACAACCCGCCACAGCCCACACCATAACGGCTATCATCGCACCGATATGCCAGTTCAACATGACCCTAACCTCTTCGTTACCACTATTCCGATGGCGACCAAATGTGTATGATGGCCGCTTTTTAACCGTGAGGGGAGTTATGTTACACCAACTACGATATTTTGGGTTGTTGATTCTGCTACTATGGGCACCTTTGTCACAGGCAGAGACGATTAAGGTCGTCCTAACAACCAACCTAGGCGAGATGATGATTGAGCTCTATCCCGATAAAGCACCAAAAACGGTCGCTAACTTTCTTAACTATGTCGATAGCGGCTTCTATGAGGGGACGATTTTTCACCGCGTCATTGATGATTTTATGGTTCAAGGGGGTGGTTACAGCGCCGATTTTGCCAAAAAACCGACCCAAGCGGCTATCGAAAACGAGGCCGACAACGGCCTGCGCAATATTATCGGCACCGTGGCGATGGCCAGAACGGGTGACCCCCACTCCGCAACGAGCCAATTTTTTATTAATGTCGCCAATAACAGCTTTCTCGACTTCAGAGAAAAGAGCCCTAGAGCGTGGGGCTATGCCGTTTTTGGACGGGTCGTTAAGGGGATGAGCACCCTTGAGGCGATCAAGTCCACCCCTACCGGCGCTAAAGGGCCATTTAGCAAAGATGTCCCCCTTAGTACGGTGACCATTGAATCGATTCAACGACTGCAGGAGTAAACAACCCGATGATTTTAATGCAGACTAGCTATGGTGATATCACCCTAAAACTCGACGCCGACAAAGCACCGGAAACGGTCGATAACTTTGTTAGCTATGTCAATGACGGCTTCTATGATGGCACCATTTTTCACCGCGTGATTAACGGTTTTATGATCCAAGGCGGCGGCATGGAGCCTGGCATGAGAGAGAAGGAGACCAAAGCGCCGATCCAAAATGAGGCCTTTAACGGCCTAAAGAACAGCCGCGGCACCATCGCCATGGCTCGTACCATGGAGCCCCACTCGGCCACGGCGCAATTTTTTATCAATGTTAACGATAATAACTTTTTAAACTACACCGGTAAGACCCGTGATGGTTGGGGCTACTGCGTCTTTGGCGAAGTGGTCGATGGCATGGAGGTGGTTGACAAAATTAAAGCCGCCACCACCGGCAATGCCGGCTACCATCAGGATGTCCCGGTTAACGATATCCTCATCGAATCGGTACGGATTATCGATGATCCTGAATCGAGCAAGTAACCGCTCTCGCCTCCCCATTTAAACACTTGAAATAGCCCTATGCGCCGCGCGTTTATCGCCGATCTCCATCTGAGCCCCGATAACGGTCGGCGTCGGGCACTCTTTAGCGACTTTTTAGCCTACGCTACCACAGAGTTTACTCAGCTCTATATCTTAGGCGACCTATTCGATATCTGGTTAGGTGATGATATTGAACTAGAGCGCTTTCGGGACGAAATAGAGGCACTCGCCGCTGCGAGTGCCGCAGGATTAGCCCTCTGGTACCTGCCCGGTAACCGCGATTTTCTGATCGGTGAGTCGTTCTATCGACAGAGCGGCTGTCAGCCGCTACCGGAGCCGACCACGATTCAGTGTGGCCGCTACCCGACACTGCTACTTCATGGCGATACCCTTTGCAGTGACGATAGCGACTATCAACAGCTACGCCAACAGCTACGACAGCAGCCATGGAGAGACGATTTTCTCGCCAAATCTGCCACAGAGCGCCAGAGTATCGCCACAACACTCCGCCAACAGAGTGACACAGATAAGCGACAAAAGAGTGCTGCCATCATGGATGTGAGCCCCGATACGGTGGTTACCATAGCCACCGAGTGGCAAGTCAGTCGCATAATTCATGGCCATACTCACCGCCCCGGGGTCAATCTACACCAACTGCATCAGCAGGCGCTGCTGCAACGATTCGTCGTCGATGAGTGGCAAGATAGCAGCGCCGGCTATCTTAGCGAGAGAGAGGGCCACTTCGAGTTCCATCGCTTTGCCCACACAACCTCATCGACTACCGCGACTCACCGTTAAGCCACTGATAGAGCGTCTGATAGAGCCGCTCCGGCGCTAGCGGTTTAGTGAGAAAGTCGTTCATGCCGACACTTAACGCTAGCTCTCTATCTTCGGGGCTCACTTTAGCCGTCACCGCAATAATCGGGGTATTGTCGTGGTGCGATAGCTGCCGAATAGCCACTGTCGCTTCGATACCGTCCATCACCGGCATCTGTAGATCCATTAATATCAGTTGATAGAGATGGGCTCTAGCCTGCTCGATCGCCTCGACGCCATTGTCGGCCGTATCGATGCGAAGCCCTAAATCCTCCAGCAGCGACAGCAGAATATCTTGATTAATCGGCTCATCCTCCACTAGCAGTAGCCGGAGCTGTTCGCCTTGAGCGATAAGCCACTGCTCAGCCTCTGTCGCATCGTCCTGCGCCTCTGCCGCCATCTTCTCTACCCTGGCCGTGAGCCAAAAACAGCTCCCCTCACCGACTCGACTCTCAACGCCGGTCTCGCCCCCCATCAGACGCGCAAGACGATGGCTCTGTCGCAGACCGATACCGACGCCGCCATAACGGCGAGTATCAGAGCCATCGATCTGCTCAAAGAGACAGAACAGATGGTGCAAATTCTGCGCTTCAATACCGATGCCGCTATCCTCGACCTCAAAACAGAGCACGACTGTTTGAGAAGACTCTTCGCTTATCGATACCCGTAACACAATCTCCCCTTCAGGAGTAAATTTAAAGGCGTTACTAATAAAATTAAACAGCGCCTGCGATAGCCGTTGCGCATCGCCGCGCAGGGTGAGATCACCACAGCTATTATTGATGCTAAAGCTAACTTTAGGGTGGTATAGCGGTGCCGTGCGACTCTGGACTATCTCTAGTAGCTGCTGTAGCGTAAAGGGGTAGCTACTCAAAATAAAGCGCTCCGATTCGAGCCTCGCAATATCGATAATATTGGTCAGCATATAGAGCAGTTGATCACTCGACTTAATGATCGTCTGTAATCGCTGCTGCTGCTGTGGTAGTAGTGGCTCGCGCTGAATCAGATTGGCCATCCCGCTAATTGCGTTTAGGGGGGTTCGCACTTCGTGGGAGATATTGGAGAGAAACTCATCTTTGGCAATATTGGCCGCCTCAGCCCGCTCTTTAGCCTGCTGTAGCTCCATCGTTCGCTGCGCTACCTGCTCCTCCAGACTCTCTTGGTGCTGCACTAGCGCCTGTTGACTTAGCGTTAGTTGATCATGGAGCTGTTTATGCTCTAACTGGCTGCGTACCCGAGCGATTACGCTAGTTGCCCGATAGGGTTTGGAGATAAAGTCGTTCGCCCCGAGCGCTAACGCCCGCTGCTCAATCTCATCTTGATCGCGACCGGTAATAATAATCACCGCAGTCCCATCTAATAGCGAATCCTGTTTAATAGTGCGACAGATATCGAGTCCATCCATATCCCCTAGGCCGATATCGAGTAGCAGCAGATCGGGACGGCGCTGGCGCAGCAGCGTTAACCCCTCAACACCCGACAGAGAGAAGATAATCTCTAGCGGCTCACGGGCTAAGGTCTGTCGCAGTGACAAAATGGTCTCAGGGGAGTCATCAATAATCAGAACCAGTGGCTGGTGGCGAAGGGAAGAGTGACGGTCTTGGTCAGATATTGTCATAATAGTACCGTTGAGTTAGGTAGATAGAAGCCACTCTTTGAGCAGGGTGGCCGCCTCATTAAAACGCAAATTGTGAATTAAGTCGGCCAACTCATGTAGCTCCTCTTGCGCCATCTGCTGCTCAAGCCATGGCTGTAGTTGGCGAAAGTGATCATACGCGATCAGATCGTGCCTTTGAAGCTGCGACACCAGTTGCTGCAACGCCGACGCATCTCCAGCGACTTCATGGTTAGTTAAGCTCTGCATCTGCTGCTGTAGCTGTGGTAGCTGTGCGGCTAATCGACTCAATTCATCGGCCAGCTCAGGGCAGCTCACCTCGTGGTTGTCCGAAGCGTGCTGTAGTCGCGTCTCACAACGACGGGCGGTAGCGGCGAGTGACTCTAACCCCAACAGTAGCGCCCCTCCGGCTAGCTTATGGCACCTCGCCGCGGTTAACTCGGCCTCGGCGGTCGTCTCCATTAAATCGGCAAACTCCGCCATAAAGCGCTGCACCATGAGCCCAAATAGCGCCAAATCGCCATCGAGTCGCCGCCAAACTGACGCCATATCGACACCTTCGAGTTGTGGCCACTGCCGTAGTGCTATCTCACTACTGCGACTTGCGGCTGTGGCTGGAGAGGGTTGCGTTTTGTCCACCACTGTTTGACCACGATAGCGCTCAATTTGTGCCGCGATGGTCTCAAGTAGCAGGGCTGGCTCTATCGGCTTAGTTAAGTAGAGATCCATCCCCGCCTCTAGCGAGCGATCTCGTTCGGTCGTTAACGCCCCGGCGGTAATACCCACAATCGGCAGGGTTAGCTGTAGCTGTTTACGAATCAGTCGCGTCGCCTCATTACCATCCATCACCGGCATCTGTACATCCATTAAGACTAGATCGAACTTCTCAGGATCGTGTTGCAGTCGCTGTAGCGCCTCCTCGCCATTGGTCGCTCGTGTCACCAGCACCCCCTCACGGCTGACAATGCGCTCCATCAGTTCGAGATTAATTTGGTGATCATCGACCAGTAGCAGGTGGTAGCCCGTTAATGTCGAGACGCCAGAGGGCGCGGCGATCGGTAGCGGCTCTAGCGCTGTCGCTATCGACGCCTCACTCTGTCGCTCTAGCTCATCAGTCGGATAGCATAGCGGTATCTCTACCCGAAACGAGCTACCACTGCTATCACTATGGAGCAGTCCCACCTCCCCCCCCATCAGACGGCAGAGCTGCCGTACAATCGAGAGTCCCAACCCCGTGCCGCCATGTCTGCGGGTAAAGGAGCTATCGGCTTGGGTAAAGGGTTCAAACAGATAGTGCTGCACCTCAGGCAAAATCCCCTCACCGCTATCGTTGACCTCAAATCGAAGCCAAATTTGGTTCTCGCTGCTCTCCTTGCCATAGATCGGTGCCACCGTTACCCGAACCCACCCTTTATGGGTAAATTTGAGCGCGTTCCCGATAAGGTTGATCAATATCTGCCGTAGCCGTCCGGCATCGCCCCGAAGTCGCTGCGGCAGATGATGGCCAGTATCCACAAGGGTCAGGTTGATGCCTCGGGCGTTGGCGATCGGGTCGAACATCCGCTTAATGGAGGCCAGAAAGCGCCCTAAATCGAAGTTAACTGGCTCTAACTTCAGCTCATCGGCCTCAATTTTAGAGAGATCGAGAATATCGTTAATTAGCTGCAGCAGATGGCGTCCAGAGCTCTCAATCGCCGCCACATCGTCAAACTGCTGCGCCTGTAGCTGCGACTGTTTGAGCAGGTGGGTCATGCCGATAATGGCATTTAACGGGGTACGAATTTCGTGGCTCATATTGGCCAAAAAGGCGCTTTTAGCCCGATTCGCCTGCAAAATCGCCAATTCGGTCTGTTTGCGTCGGGTAATATTTTGGCAGGTGCCGATAACCTGCTCCAGCCGCCCTCTCTCATCGTAACGACGCACGGCCGAGAGCCGCAACCAACGCTCCTCTCCGATGGGGGTGATAATTCGCGTCTCCGGTTCAAACAGACTCTCTTCACGCAAAAAGCGTTCAAATAGATCGGTTACCCACGGTAGATCATCAGGGTGGAGCCGCTCTAACCACTCATCCATCTCCCCCTTAAAACGCTGCTGCTCGATGCCGTAGTTATCGAGCGTGGTGGCGTCCCAGTGCATATAGCCGCTAATCACCTCCAGCTCCCAAATACCGATCCCAGCCGCTTCGGTAGCTAGCGCTTGGGAGAGCACCCGCTCACTGCTCTTTTGCGAGGTAATATCTTCGGTCAAAATAATCACGCCCCCCACCTCGGAGTCGGCATCAAACCAGGGCTGTACCGACCAGCGCAGCCACATTTGGGTACCGTCGTGACGGGTAAATAGCACCTCACTCGCCTCACTGCGCTGCCCCTGTAGCGCCAGCTTGTGTGCTTCCAACCAGTGGCTCTCCAGCTTTGGAAAGATATCGTAGTGCCGTTGTCCCACCAACCAACGCTTACCAAGATGGTAGTCATCGATCCAACGCTGACTGACCGCCAGATAGATCATGCGTCGGTCAAACATCGCCATCGCTACCGGTGCATGGTCGATAAAGCGTTTCATCTCCTCTAGTTGACGCCCTAGGCGGTGCAACATATCGCGACTCGCTTGCATATCGGAGATATCCCGCGCGACCAGAAAGATCCCCTCTAGCTGCCCGCCTGTCCCCATTAATGGCCCACCGGTGACCATCAATGAGCGGCGGCCAATGGCGGTCTCGAACTCCATCTCCAGCGTCACGACCTGATTGGCGTTAGCCACCTCTTCTGAGAAGGCATGGATACGGTGGGCCGATTTGAGCGGGAGTAGTAGATCAAAGTGTTCCCCTAACGCCTGCTGTTGCACCAAATTAAAATAGCGGCAGGCGTTATGGTTTAAAGTGACAAAGCGCCCCGCAGCATCGGTAGAGAAGATAACTAAGTCGGCCGCCTCAATGAGCGAATTGAGTCGCTCCAGCGCCACAGTACGCTCCATCTGCACCTGCATCTGCCGCAGGGTGACGGCAAACAGAATCGGCCACAACCCCATTAACAGGCCGATAGCCACCCTCTGCGACCACGGCAGCGCTGCCCAAGAGAGAGAGAAGAGAACCCAGAGCGCAACCAATAGATAGATCACCAGCAACAGCGGCAACCACCTATTTTGTGACCAGTGTCTCAGAAAAGAGTAAAAAAACATAGCTCATTGTAACAGAGCCACCCGAAAAAAAAACGCCCCACAAGAGGGGCGTTAAATTCAAAGTGAAGTATGATTCAATGGCGACAACAGTTAATTAGCAATGCTCTCTAACTGCTTCGCTTTAATGATTTGACCATCAAGCGCCGCGTCCTTGCCGCTGCGGCCGAAGGCGACCGACATGAGTGTCGAGTAGTAAACGACCGGTAGCTGAAATTTCGTGCCGTAGGTGGCATTAATCTGATCCTGATAGACCTCAACATTCATCTGACAGACCGGACAGGGGGTTACAATCATATCGGCACCACCATCATAGGCCGCTTCAATAATATCCCGCACTAGCGCCTGCGACTTCTCCGGCTCGGAGAACATTAACGCCCCCCCACAGCAAGAGACCTTCTTTTCGTAGTTCTCGACCGGTGAGGCACCGACCGTTTCGATAATTTTATCGAGATATTTCGGGTTCTCAAACGACTCGCCATCGATCCCAAACGGACGGTTGGTCTGGCAGCCGACATAACCGGCTATTTTAAGCCCATCAAGCGGCTTTTTGACCTTGCTCTTAATCTCGTCAAGACCGACATCTTCGAGCAGCACCTCGACCATGTGGCGCGACTTGGGCATTTCGCCCTCAATTTTGACCCCAATCTCGCCCAAGGCGCTCTCAATACCACTGCGAACGCGTTGACTCTCCTCAATTCGCTCCTTCGCCTCCCGCGTAGCTAGCCAACAGGCGGCACAGGTAGCGACAATATCTTGCGGCCCATGTGCCTGCTGCGAGAGGGCGATATTGCGTGCCGAGAGCGAAATGCGTGGCAGTTCGCCTCCGCCACCATAACCGATGGAGGCACCGCAGCAGTTCCAGTCGGGAATTTCATTAAGTTGAATATCGAGCTCTTGGCAGATCGTCTGAGTCGAGCGCAGATAGTTAATGGATGAGGCACCGCTTTGCGAGGAGCAGCCCGGGTAAAATGAGTATTCGTACTTTGCCATAGGTTATCTCCTGTTACTGGTGACCTTGCGCTTCAATCTCTTTTGCTTTGGCAATCATCTTTTTGATCCCGCTAGCATCTTTACATTTATGACCACCGAGGATCTCCATCGGGTTCATTCGCCCCGACTTTAGCATCCCGAGACCGACATCTTTCATCTTCATCGCCGTTTTGACCCCATCGCCAAAACCGTTCATAAAGTAGAGCGAGAGTCCTAGCTTTAGCTCGTTCACCCGTCCGGTCTGGGAGAGGTTATCCCAAAATAGCTGCGAAAACTTGGCGGTCGGCTGCTCTTTCGGCTCCAGACCGAGCCGTTTCGCGTAGCTAGCTAGTCCGTGCATAATGTGGGTAATCGGCAGCCCGCGCGGACAGCGGGCAATACAGTTGTAGCAGGAGGTACACATCCACATCGAACTGGAGCCTAACACCTCTTCACGCTTATTGGCGCGAATCATCATAAACAGCTCTTGCGGCGGGTGCTCCCAATGGTTCTGCATCGGGCAGGAGCCGGAGCAGACACCACACTGCATACACATCTTAACCCACTCGCCCTCCTCTACATTGGCTTCAACCTCTTTAAGAAAAGAGCTGCGATACTTTTCGATCATCGCCTGATTCATATTACTCATTTGCACATCTCCCGCTTAGAATTTGAACGGACTCATGCCGATTTCACCAATGGTCTTCTCCATATCGTTAATCAGCTGAGGGATTCGTTCAATATCGGTAATGGATACTTCAAAGGTCTGCACCCGCTCTTTCTCCAGATTGAGCTGGCTGAGAGTATCATCAATTTTGCTCATACGATAGTGGGCCATCTCGGAGCCTTTGACAAAGTGGCACTGATAGTTATCACCCTTTTGGCACCCCATGAGCATCACCCCATCATAACCGCTGTTGAGCGCATCGGTAATCCAGATCGTGTTCACCGAACCGAGACAGCGAATCGGAATGATACGGGCAAACGAGCTGTACTCTTGATGGGTCATACCGGCCATATCGAGCGCTGGATAGGCGTCGTTTTCGCACGCTAACACCAAAATCCGTGGCTTCTCCTCGAACTCATCGGGGATATCGACATTTTTAATCTGCTGACCGACGGTATCGACCGAGTAGTTCTCAAACGAGATCACTCGCACCGGACAGGCCCCCATACAGGTACCGCAGCGGCGGCAACGCGCCTCGTTATACTGCGGATACTTCTCCTCATCCTCATTAATCGCACCGAAGGGGCACTCAACAGTACAGCGCTTACACTGGGTACACCCCTCTCTACGGAAAGTAGGGAAGCTTAAATCGCCCGAACGGGGGTGAGCCGCTCGGCCTAGTGCCGCATTTTCACACGCCTGAATCGCTTTTAGCGTCGCGCCGGTAGCGTCCTCTATCGTCTGGGCAATATCCATCGGCCGTCGTAGTGGCCCTGAGGCATAGATCCCAGTACGGCGAGTCTCATACGGAAAGCAGATAAAGTGTGAGTCGTTAAAGCCGTGCTTAAGGTGGGGCAGATCGGAGCCTTGACGATAGTCTAAGTTCAAAATCGGTGCGGGCTGAATCGCGATCTCCGCTTCGAGCTGTTTGACTAGCGCCTCATCCTTCGCATCCTTAGCGTTACCGAGCTCCAGCTCCAGATAGGGGTTCGGGCCAGAGTTTGGCACCATGCCGGTGGCTAGCACCACAATATCGGCATGAATAGTGCTCTGTTCGTTAAGAATTTTATCGGTATAGTTGACCTCAAGCCCCTTACCCACCTTAACGCTACTCACTTCGCCTTTGGAGAAGGCCACTCCCGCCTCCTGACCTGAGCGGTAGAAATCTTCACCAGAGGCCCCTGGGGTACGCAGATCGTCAAAAATGACCGTCGCATCGCCACCTGCGGCTCTCACATAGTGCGCCTGTTTAATTGAGGTGGTGCAGCAGTGGCCGGAGCAGTAGGGGAGATGGCCCTCTTTATCGCTGCGCTGACCGGCACACTGGACAAAGACCACATTTGTCGCCTCAGAGCCGTCCGCCTTTTTGATAGCGCCATGATTGGCCTTCACCCTCTGCTCAAACTGTAGCTGATCTATCACATCAGCGTTATCGGGGCTAAACTCCGGCAGCAGGCTCATATCGTATGTTTTAAAACCGGTCGCCTGCACAATCGCACCGACGCTGAGGCTTTTCCCCCCCGCTAGCTCGACGCTAAAACGCCCCGGCGCACCCTCCGTTTTAGTAATCGCGCTACTGAGGTGGACGGTAATTTTATCACTCCCCTCAACAGCGGCGATCATCTCGCCAATGGTGTTATCGACCGGCCCTTGCAGACCGTTTTTAGCCGGCACCCGCTTATAGAGCTCGGCGGCAATACCACCGAGTCTGTCGCTCTTTTCGACCAGATCGACCTCATAGCCAGTTTTTGCCGCCTCCAGTGCAGAGGTGAGACCGGAGACACCGCCACCGACCACCATAATCCGCTTAGTCAGCTCCTGTTCGCCACTTGATGAAGGAACCTTCAGGAATTTAGCTTCAGCACAGGCCATGCGCACATAGTCGTCTGCCATCTCTTGAGTCGTCTCTTGCGCCTCATCGTTATTAGGACGAACCCAAATCACCCCTTCACGAATATTGGCCCGCGACAGGGTGACCCCCTCAAAACTAAACGCCTCAGTTTTAGCTCGGCGGGAGCAGCCGACGATCACAACTCGATTCACCCCGTCGTTATCGATGTCGTCTTGAATCATCTTCACGCCATCGGCGCTACAGAGAAATTCGTGATCTTTGCTAATGGCCGCTTTACCATCTCGTTTGGCGGTATTGACCAGTTGGTTGACATCAAGGCGCTCTTCAATGCCACACCCTTTACAGATATAGGCGCCAATTTTCTTTTCGTCTGCCATCGTTTATGCCTCCGCAGCTGAAACTTGATTGACGATCTGAATCGCACGCAGCGCGGCCGCCGTTGCATTTTGCGCCGCACGGTTAACATCCAGAGCGTCAGATGAGCAGCCCGCACCAAAGATAGCGCCGTTAGACTCATCTAAGTCGATAAAGTTGTGTTCGTTCACCACCGTCCCTTCGGGGAAGATGCCTGCCGGAACGGTTGACTCCATTCCTGTCGCCAGTACCACTAAATCGTGCTCGCTCGCATAGCGGTTATACCCCTCGGTATCGACCCCGTGGAGAATCACATTGCCGTTAGCGCCAGCGACGATGTTAGCGACCTTCGATTTCACAAAGCTAACATTCGGATCGGCCTTCACCTTTTGGTGAAAATCGTCGATACGGTCGATAGCACGAATATCGATGTAATAGACCGTTGATTGACACTCATCCCCAAGCTTTTCCGCCACATAGGTAGTCTGCTTTAGTGTCGCCATGCAGCAGATACGGGAGCAGTGCTTTAGATGGTTCTTATCCCGCGAACCGGCACACTGAATAAAGGCGATATTTTTAGGTGCCGCGCCATCAGAGGGGCGCTGAATCTTACCAGCGGTTGGGCCGAAAGGATCGAGCATACGCTCAAACTCAACATTGGTGATGACATTCTCGTAGCGATCATAGCCGTAGGGCTGAATTTTGGCCGCATCGTAGGGCTTCCAGCCGGTGGCCCAAATCACTGCGCCAACGCTAAGGGTTAGCGCCTGCTCGGCCATCTCAAGGTCGATCGCCTCAAATCGACACGCCTCTTTCGCCTTGGTCGCATCGTCGGTGCCAATTAGCGCCGGATCGAGAATGTAGCGCTGCGGATAGGCCATCGGCGAAGGGATATAGGCCCCTTTGCGCTTTTTCATCTGATAGTTAAACTCATCATCAAATTCGGCCTCAACCGCCTCACCACACGCGCCACAAGCGGTACAGTTTTCGTTGACATAGCGTGGAGAAACTTTGACATCGACACTGTAGTTGCCGCTCTCACCGCTAATGCCGGTCACTTCGGCCATCGTCATAAGGCGAATATTTTTATTCGCCTTCAAACGACGGTACTGAATCTCCAAGCCACACTGCGGATAGCAGAGTTTAGGAAAATATTTATAGAGTTGGCTAACTCGGCCACCGACAGACGGCGCCTTCTCCAGCAGCAGCACCTGCTTACCGCACTCTGCGGCTTCCAGTGCAGCGGTCAGGCCGCTAATGCCACCCCCAACAACCAGAATGGTTTCGTTGGTTGCGATTACCTCAGACATTGATTACCTCCAGTTAAGGTCAATCTAAAAAACAGGGTTGCGAACTTCGCCAATGACCACACTGTAGCCATGCACGGGTGGGGTCGGCGAAAGACGCCCTAACGCAAATCGGCTATTCTACCCCATATTCGCCGACTGCACGCGCCCAAACAGGCACAAAAGTCGCTGCGTTTTACGCTACTTGGCTCCAAAAAGCCAATACGCTCTGCTTATCGCGGTATAGATAAACCCTAATTGCCCCTCAAACGGCGCTACTGCTTGACACGCCTCCCCCTGCTGCCTACGATTCCCCCCGCTCTGTAACCGAAGGATCGAAACTTAAACCCGCCATGCAGATTGAAACCGTCTATCAACTCATTGCCACCGAACGCGAGGCAGTGGATGCCGAAATTAGCCGTCAACTCCACTCCGGCGTCGTGCTAGTCAACCAGATTGGCCGCTACATTATCAACAGCGGTGGCAAGCGATTGCGGCCGATGCTGATCCTTCTGGTCGCCAAGGCTTGGGACTATCAAGGGAGCGCCCACCACCGCCTAGGAGCGGTAATCGAGTTTATCCATACCGCCACTCTGCTGCATGACGATGTGGTTGATGGCTCCGATCTGCGCCGGGGTAACGATACCGCCAATCGGGTCTGGGGCAATGAGGCGGCGGTGTTGGTGGGCGATTTTCTCTACTCACGGGCGTTTCAGATGATGGTATCGCTGCAAAATATGCGGGTGATGGAGGTTTTGGCCGATACCACCAATACCATCGCTGAAGGGGAGGTACAGCAGCTACTCAATATCCACAATGCCGATATCGACGAAGAGAGCTATCTTAGGGTCATTCGCTCTAAAACGGCACAACTCTTTGCCGCCTCGGCGCAACTTGGGGCGATTATCTGCAACCGCAGTGCCGCTGAGGAGCAGGCGATGGCCCGTTTTGGAATGCATCTTGGCACCGCCTTTCAAATTGTCGATGATGCGCTCGACTATCGCGGCAACGCCGAGGAGCTAGGAAAAAATCTGGGCGATGATCTGGCTGAGGGCAAACCGACTCTGCCATTAATCCATATTCTACGCCACGGCACCCAGAGCGAAAAGCGGCTGGTCAGAGAGGTTATCGAACAAGGCGATCGCAACCGCATTGACGCCATCCTAGAGGCGATTGAGGCCAATCGTGCCATCGACTACACCCTAGAGGCCGCACGCAACGAGGCCGAATTAGCCCTACAACAGCTCACCCTCCTGCCCGACAACGATCTTAAAAGTGCACTCATCACCCTAACTCGCTACGCTGTGGATCGCACCTATTAGCTGATGACGCTCAAACTTCTCGCAACCGATCTTGATCGCACCCTACTCCCGAATGGCCGCTGGCCAGCCGATGAGGGGGCGATTGAGCAGTTTAACCAGCTCACCTGCCGCCACGATCTACGGCTCGTCTATGTGACCGGTCGCAATTTAGCACTGACGGAGAGCGCCATTGCTGAGTATGGCATTCGCTATCCCGATACCCTCTGCGGCGATGTCGGCACCACGATTTACCACTATCACGACGGCCACTGGCACGAAGATAGCCGCTGGCATAGCATCATCGAACAGCGCTCCCCCCGCTGGAGTGCGACCGACATCGCCGCCCAACTAAGCTCACTCAGCGAGTTAGAGCCCCAACCGAGTGAACAGTGCCACCGCTTTAAACAGAGCTACTATCTGCCCCCTACGGGGCGTGAGGCGCTAGTACAGCAGCTACGACAGAGGCTATCAGATCGTTTTGATGCCGTGTTAATCGACAGTTTTGATCCGGTTAACGACCTCGCCCTGCTCGATATTCAGCCCGCTAGCGCCACCAAAGAGAGTGCGCTACGCTTCGTCGCCACCCACTATGGCGTAGCCAACCAGCAGGTGGTCTATTGTGGCGATAGTGGTAACGATCTCCACCCTTTGAGCGCCGGCTTTTGCGGTGTCGTGGTCCGAAACGGCGATGCGCAGCTACGGCAGGCACTCAAACAGGTGCAACAGGAGCAACCTAAGTTGCAGCTCTACTTCGCCTGCGGTAACTATGGCGCGGGTAGTGGCTACTATACGAGCGGGGTGATTGAGGGGGCACGCCACTACCGACTCATCTAAATTCCCCACAAGATGTGACATCGGTCACACTTTTGCCCCCCCTTGGTGTTATACTGCCCGCTCTTTCCATTGACCCTGTAGGAGGCTACGAAACCATGGATAGCACATCAGGCATCTCAACTGCCTCATTAAAGATGAGCGCCGCCGACACTGCCCAACAGGTGCAGATGGCGATGTTAAGCAAAGGCAAGGATATGATTGAGCAAAATGGCCAGTCGGTCATGCAGCTCATTAACAGCGCATCCCAGCCCGCACCACAACCGGTAGGCAGTCTGGGCAACAACCTTAATGTTTACGCCTAGAACGCTCTAGCTCTAACCCGAGATCAAGGATGATCTCACCCTCAACTTAGCTCCCTAGCCCCTTCGCGCCACTCCTCTGTGCGCTCGTCCCAGATTCACTAAAAATAACTTCAGAAAGCACCCACAGCTGTCGATTAAAGGGGTAACCGCTACCCGTTAACCCAATCTTATCGCCATATAGCTGACTACAATCATGAGCCAAACTGACAATAACAGACTATCGTCCGTTCCCTCGACCGAGGGTGAGAGTGAGAGTGCTCTGCCTACCGAGATCGAATCGACCCCACTGCCCGACACAGCACCGGCCATCACCGCTCTACAAGAGGGACTAAGCCGCCACGATAAGGTGCTCTCGACCCTACAGCAACAGCTAGAGAACCAGATAACAGAGCGCGACTTTACCCCCTATATTAAGAGAGTCGAGCAGCTAGCGGCCCAAATTACCGCCCTCTCAGAGCTCTCCCCCCAACAGCTAGCGCCGCTACAGCAGCAGCTACAGCAGTTTGAAGCAGCGCTACAGCAGCAACAGCAGCAGACTCAGAGCGCCCTTAAAGCACGACAGCAAGATAGTGAACAGCAGCAGCAGGCCACCGAACAGAAGCTACAGCAGCAGCAGCAGGCGCTAGCGGCGTGTCAGCAGCAGCTACAGCAGATACAAGATCATCTGCAACAGCTAGAGAGCCAGCAGCAGCAGCTCGACCACCACCAAAAGCGGCTAGAGAGCGGCGAACAGCAACGCACGGCACAACAGCAGCAGCTCCAGACGCTACAGCAGCAGCTACAGCAGCTAACAGAGCAGCAGCAGCAGAACGATAACTCGCTAGCGCAGCTACAGCAGCAGCAACTAGAGTCGCTGCAACAGCTCATCTCGCCACTACAGCAGCAGCAGCAACAGCAGCAGCAGCAGTTAACGCTGCATGAAAACCGGCTCACCACCCTCAAACAGCAGCAGCAGCTACAGAGTGATGGGCTAGCAGACCAAATTCAGCAGCTATTAGATGAGAGCCAACAGCTACAACTGAACCAACAGAGTCAACGACAGCAGCTTGACGCCATCAATCGCCGTCTCGAACAGCAGCAGCAGCAGCTACAGCACCAGCATGAAGCGCTACTAGCGCATGAACAGCAAGAGGCGGTTACCCTAGCCCGTATCGATCAAAGTTTTACCCATCTAAATCAGAGTGTTACCGAGTTAGAGGGCTATCTAGGCGAGCTCACCGAGCAGCAGCAACAGCAGCACCACTCCCTAGAGCGCCTCGACCAGCAGCAGCTACGGCTGCAAAAAGCGTTGACTAGCTCCGATAACCGTGCCGATATCCGTCTCCACTACCAACAGAACAGTCTCGAAAAATTAGAACAGCGACAGCAGCACTCCAGCCTAGAGCAACACAGCTTTGAGAGAAAGACTCGCCACTGGCAAAAGAGCGCCGTGCTAAGCACACTCCTTATCGTAGTGGCGATTGTGATCGGGCTCGTTATCACCCACCAGCAGCAGCAGCGGGCACTACAGCAGGTAGATGAGCAGTATCAGCAGCAGATGGCGCTCTTAACCGCACTACAGCGCTCGGGGGAGCTATCGCGAGAGAACTTTAACGCTATCATCCGCCTACGCCAGCAGTTAACCGAGCAACAGGAGCCGACCGCCGATCCCCATATCAAACAGCAGCTAGCTCAGATAATCGCTAACATTGAGGCGCTACGGCTGAGTGATTACACGCTGCAAGAGCGCAACCAGAGGCTAACCGATGCCCTGTTAGGACTTGATCGCAAGCTGGTACGGGCACTGCCGCCACAAGCGCTGTACGATGAGTTATGGCTACAGCAGCAGCCTAGCAGCGGCTTCATGATTCAACTCCTTGCCGGTCAAGATCGCCAAAAAGTGGCGCAACAAGCGCAGACCATTAGCCGTATCAAGCCGTTGGCAATCTACCACCGCCCCGCCAAAGAGAGCGGTGCGAGTGGTTGGTATATCCTACTAGGGGGGCTCTACGATAGCTTCGCTCGCGCCGAGAGCGCGATTCTCGACCTACCCGCTGAGCTACAGCGCAACCAGCCTCTGGTGCGCTCTAACCGTTCGGTGTTAGCGGAGATGAATGGAGAGTAGCGGTTTGGGGCGAGGAGATCGCCTCAGGAGCCCCCCCCCACCCCGAATCGACCCCCCCCTCACTCTCGACCGGCGGTGTAAGTAGTAACGAATCGGCGCTAGCGAAGTCAGAGAGTGCCCCGTTGTAGCCGTCACTCGCAATGCCGCCACTAGAGAGCCTCTCTAACATTAGCTGACAGAGCGCCTCATCGGTTGTTATCGTCCCATCGGAGAGCAGCCGCTCCCCCAGTGCGAGCTCAAACAGCTCCTGCTCGCCAACGATCGGCTCCGGTGCGGGCCGCTCGGCCTGAATCTTCGCCATCGCCTCCAAAAACTGCTGTTCAAAGTCGCTATCTGAGAGTTCAAACGCCCTATTTTGCTCGGCCTGTTGCAGCGTTTGCTGCTGTGCCTGACGCATTTGCGTCACAAATTCGTCCGCTTCGGTCGCCGATAGTGGGCAGGTGCGGTAGGCAAAAGCGGCATCGGCGGCGGTAGTGGTCGAGCCATCGGCTAGCTGCACGACGCTCTGACCATGGACAGTCACCCCCTCGACAGGATGCGCTAACTCGCCATCGCTCACCAAGCCAATACGCGCTATCCCCCATTCGGCCAGCGATTTCACCTCCCCGGTTTCACTCACACCGTTGCTGTTACTATCTTGCCAAATGGCAAACTCACCCCACTGGCTATCCTGACTATCGAGCCAGCTATCTTGATTAGTATCAAAGGCGAGTTGCAGTGCCTCCATGTCGGTTTTGGTATCAGGGGCGTGGTCGGTGAAGACGAACTCTGAGCGATCGGTGATGGTTCTGTCAGCACCGATATCTAATACCAGCAGGCCATCTTCTGTGCCGACCCAAGCTGTGATCTCTTTGATACTATCGCCGTTATAGTCAAAACTACTCTCTGACTCACTCAGGCCAATGTAGTTAAATCCGTTGTTGTTGAGATCAATAACAACAGGAGCCGCACCATCATAATAAAACTCATACACAACGGCCGCACCAGGGTTACCTGCTTCGTCAACCTGACGAATATAAAAAGTGTTATCCCCGACACTAGCTGTGTAAGAGGAACTCCAATTAGCATTATCAGAGCTGTATTCTATAGTTGCTCCAGTCTCAGTTGCAGAGACTAAAACATTTCCACCTGAAACATCGATTGGAGATGTGAATCGAGCTACCAAATAATCACCATTATTATTACCAACCAATACAACATCACCATTATTATCAATAATAATTCCGGTCTTTTCTGTTCCAACTTCAGCGACATCAATTTTTCCTGTTCCGTCGCTAGAAAATGTAGTATCAATACTACCATCGCTATTCAAGCGAACAACATCAACCCCCGAAGTATTTCCTGTAAATACTATTTTACCACTACTATCAATTGCGATACCCCCTCCCCTATTCAAAACAGAGTTATTCATATAGACAGAAGCAATGCCATTTGTGCCAAAACTAGTATCAAGCACACCACTACTATCGAATTTTGCCACCCCCATATAAGATGAACCAGTAGACGACAAAAGATAAATATTGCCACTACTGTCTATAACTGAATCCTGATTATCATCCGTCCCACCACCATCCATATCGATATTAACAATACCATCCCCTCCTCCAAAGGTAGTATCAATTGAGCCATCAGCATTTAATCTAACAATATAGCTCTCTTGACTACCAGTTAAACCAAGTCCTGTATAAGTCCGGCCAATAACTATAATCTTATCATCACTTTGAATAGAAACATCAGAACTAAAATCGACATAACCAACGCCAGGACCATAAAGCTCACTTCCGACATCAATCACAGTCACACCTGAAGTTCCAAATGTCGTATCTAGTGTTCCATTTGTATTATACCTAGCAATAGCCATATTCTCATTTCGCGTACCACCATTCGTATCAACATCATCAGCATAAGCAATCATAATTATTTTACCATCGGATTGTATTCCAACGGCTTGAGCACTCTCGTTGTCATACGCTGTACCAAATTTATTCAAAACCACTCCATCTGTGTCAAAAGTCAGATCCAAAACACCTGAAGATGTTATTTTAGCTATTGATGCATCATAAAGATCAGCCCCTCCCCCATTCTGATTCGAAGGTAAATAGATATTATTAGCACTATCAATAGCCGCATCACCTCTCACGTAGTTTGTACCAAAGTCAACAACTATTTTTCCGGTGCCACCACCAAATGATGTATCAAGATTTCCTGACTGATCGAGTTTTATAGCTGACATACTGACATCCCAGGAACCATCATAAAATGAATTTCCACCTGATATAATATATCCACCTCCGGAGAGTGAAAATATAGATGCTTGAACTCCCTCTCCTGTTTTTGTCGTTGTATCTATTTCGACTACACCATTAGAACCAAAAGTAGTATCAAGTTGATAACTTATATCTACCACCGCAGGTGAAGTAGTATCAATCACCCATGCTGTAGTATTACTGCCAGCAGTAGAGATATTTCCAGAGCTATCAGTCTGTCTTACCTGTATCACTCCGATACCATAACTACCTTCACTTAACACAAAGGCAGAACCAGAACCACCAGACCAAGTTGAACCACTATCAGTGCTGTATTCCCAGGTCGCTCCGGCTTCAATTCCGGAAACATTGACGGTACCATCACGACTAATCCCATCACTACTACTGCTACCCAGATCATTGGCCAGAGCCAGTGTTGGCGTAACTGCCGAGTTATCAACAGTTACCACAAAAGCCTCCGTCATTGGAGCGATATACCCTTCTGCATTTGTTGCTTGGGCTCTAAAATTATAGGTAGTACCATCGCTTAAACCTGAAGTGGTATAACTCCAAGTTGTTCCTGTAACAACCGCATTGCCTAAAAATGTATAATTATCGTAAATAGATACCGTGGAACCGGCATCCACTGTTCCGGCAAGTTGCAATGTTGTATCATCACTCGTATCTCCGGATGTTAAGGCACCTGTTATTGTACCCGCATCATCGGTTATGGTATCCAGTGTAATCGCCGGAAGATCATTCGTTCCTACCACAGTAAAAACAGCATTAGCAGAAGCAGTCAAACTACCATCAGTTACCTGAATAGTAAAACTATCGGTCACCTCTTGCCCGTTCGTTAACGCTTGTGTATCTGGATCACTATCATCCAGAAGATAACTAACCGTATCGGTTGCAAGCGTTAAAGTTGCGGTACCATAAATACCCGGTTTGACATAAGTTAGCCCGCCATCAGCGCTGCTCCAACCATTACCCGTTAACCATGTGGTATCGTAACTAACGCTATCTCCTACATCTTCATCACTTTTGGTGAGTAGCACAGATGAGCTGTTAACCGCCTGAAAATTGGCATAGTTATCGTCAAAAGCAGTACCGTAGTTACCCCCCCATCCCTCAGCATCATCACCCTGTAATTCGATATAGATATAACGGAGATCTGCCCCATAATTAGCAAATTGTCGGTCAATATTTAGCCAGCTACTTGTAGTAGTGAGTAAGGTAGAATCATAACTATCGAGCACAGCACGGGAACTATTTTTTAATTCAATTATAACGCGGTAAGTGTCGCCACTATTATGATAGTCCTTCACCCAGGTACCGATGTCAATACTCGATTGACTATCCAAAAATCCGCTCGAGTACCCAGCAGCAAGCAGGTCTATCTCTTGACTTAATGTTCCAAGTTGATAAGAGGAGTTAAAGCTATAGGCTCCGGTATTAGAGTTTCCCCAGCGGCTTATCCAAGGGTCACCGCCTGTAACAGCTATCCAACCGCTTAAATCTCCTGTCTCCCCACCCGGGTTAGTAAGGAGAATTGATTCACCAGCTTCTACTAAGTAATTGGTAGGAACACTAGCTGTTAGCGTTGGGACATCATTGACATTGGTTACCGTTATATTAAACGACTGCTGAACCGGAGTAGTAATACCATCGCTCACCTGTAGCGTCACGGCATGATCGCCCACTTCGTTATTGGTCGGCGTGCCGGTTAAAGCGCCGGTACCGGCATCAAAACTTAACCATGCCGGCAGGGTCGGGGCGCTGTAGCTGAGCGTATCACCCGTATCAATATCAGTCGCAGCCAAGGTGTAGCTATAGGCACTATCTTCACTCACTACCACCGCATCGGTGCCGTTCCAACCGACTATCGGCACTGAAGTTATCGTTGGGGCGTCGTTGACATCACTCACCACAATTGCAGCACTCGCCTCTTGCGCTGAAAAAGCGGTAGTCCCTCCATTAGTAGTTACATCAGCGGTTCCTCCCGCCACACCACTGGTTTGATCCCAGCCTCTGAAGGTAAAGGCTGCCGTCTCGCCACTCACTCCATCGGGCTGATAACGCAGTTGGGCAGCCGAGTCGAGCAGCCGTGCCGAGGAGGCGGTCACAGCACCGACCGCGCTCCAGTTCGTACCATCAATGCTGTATTCCCAACTACCGTTACCTGTTGTCGCAGTGATCGCCATCCCTGACGCACCAACATCGGGATCGCTATAGCCCATATCGGTTAATATCGTGGCGACGGTAACAATCGAGGAGGGGGTATCTTCATCTGTCGTAGCAAAACTGTAGCCGTTGTTACCGGGCCAAGAGTAGGTCAAATTATCCACTACCCCTAAACGACTACCACTATTAGAGAACCATGGATAGAGCGTATCACCTTCATTAATATTGAGATTAGTTAATGTATTTGTTACGACATCTGCCGCCAAAGTGGTCACCGCGCCGCTACTGTCACTATTCCGTATTTCAAAGGAGACATTGTAGTTATTTGATTCAATTGGGGTAATTTGATAAATGAGTTTATACCAATTGCCTAGTATTAGCGCATCCCCCCCCCCCGTAGTCCAACTGAGCGAGGTTGACACCGTATCGTTATGATAATACCCCCCCCCACCATGAAACCCCATGCCTAAATTAAAACCATCTGGCCGACCAAAAGATGAGGCTGAATTAGCACTATTGACGGCAAAACCCATTCCACCATAGCCAGAGTTTCCAGAGATATAGGTATCCATTGAGAGGGTATAGGTCGTCCCACTCACCAAGGTTACCCCTGTATTTGAAGTCCAGACTTCAGAAGTACTGCCAGGAATCGAAATCCCCCCCGTGCCACTCACGCCTGCGGTACTACTCCAAGCCATATTGCCGGTGGTCGCGCCATTATTATTGAAGTTGTCGGTGAACTCAGCCTCTGTGTCAAAGCTATTAGCCACTGTCCCCCCTAGCCCCGTCAGCGCCGGTGCATCATTCACAGCCAACACCGTCGAAGCTAGCGTAACCCCCGCCGCTGAAACTTGGGATGTCGCATCATCAGTGGTGATATTAAAGAGCTGTCGAGTCGCCCCACTGGTGAAGGTCACTGCCGCCGAACTATCCACCGCATGAACCGTTAACCCCCCTGGTGAGCCGTTGTAATTGGCATTCGGTAAAAAGCGCAGCAGGGTACTGCCATCAAGCAACAACGCACTACTACCACTCACCGCGCTGCTACTCACCCCATACCAGTTAGCGCCACTATCGGTACTGTATTGCCAGAGCCCTTCGGTAGCGTCATTAGCGGCATCGGCGCTAATGGCAATACCGGCTAGGGTGTCGCCCTCAATATCGCTCATTAGACTACTAAATAGAGTAGCCACGCTGCTACCAGCAGGGGTCGCATCTTCATTCATCTCTATTACGCTCGGCGCACCGCTCCAAGTCGGGGCATCATTGAGCGCTGTTACGCCCATTGCATAGTGATAGCTACCCGATGAGTAGGCGCTACTCCCTCCCGTCGGCGTCGCTATCGTCGCAACGGTATGCGCTGTGCCGGCACTGCCATCCCAACCATAGAGGGTCATACTGCTACCGCTAGCGTTATTCGCTCCGGGCATAAAGCGGAGCCAGTCACTGCTATTGAGCAGATAGAGATCGCTGTCATTGACCAAACTAGCTAGCGCTAGCCAACTCCCATCACTCCCATTGGTTGAGTCGGTAGAGTATTGCCATTCACCCACTCCCGCACTGTCTTGGGTGTAGCTCGCAGCTAACCCGACACTGTCCCCATCAGGGTCGCTCAAGCCAAACTGGGTGACAAGAGCGCTAACCTGCACCCCCGTTGAGGCGTTATCTTCCGTCGTGGTACCACTTACCGTGGTGATACCATTCATTGACCAAGTTGCGCCATTCATAAGAGTCTGTGTCCGGCCAGCAGGCGTCGAATCAGCAGCGCTAGTGCCGCTCCCCTCGGTAAAGCCCCAGTGGGCAGCTAGATTCGTTTCATTGCCGGTTAAAGATTGTGACATTAGGGCACTCATGTCGCTCTCCGTCAGTAGCTGGCTCCATATCGACACCTCATCCATTTGACCGTTAAAAAACTCATCTTGGCTACTACCTATCAGTTTTTTGCCGCCCAATACCACGCTATCTAAATCATCGACAATACGCCCCCCTAGGGTGCCACTGCCGGCATGAACGCCGTTAATATAGAAGTTAACACTACTCCCTTGCATGGTATAGGCGACATGGCTCCAGCTATTTGCCGCCACAGAGGCGGTGGATGAGACACTCGTCCAGCCCAACGCTTGGGCATCAATCCCCACCTCTAAGGCACCACTACTATTGAGTCGGAATCCTAAATAGTCGGTTGAGCTATCAGTATTGGTCACACTCCCTCCAAAGGAGAGGATAGTGTAGGTGCCACTAATTAGTGCAGGATTGACCCATGCGGCGACCGTGTAGGCTGAGCCACTATCGATTTGGGCATAGGGGGAGGAGCCGCTAATGGCATAGTCATCGACACCATCGAGTTGCAGCGTATTGCCAGTGCCGGAGCTGAGTGGGGCGTCATTCACATTCGCCACGGCTGCGGTGGCAGCAGAGCTCACCGCTTCTGCTGTACCGTAGCTATCGATATAAGTTGCCGTGACCCGAATCAAGTTACCCACTTCAGCTTGAGTGAGAGTATAGCTGTTACCCGTTGCCAACACACTCCAAGAACCTCCCCCATTACTACTCATCTCCCAGTGATAGGTTCTGGCCGTTAAACCATCCTCGTCAGTAAGTGTGTCGGTAAAAGTTAGCGTCTCATCTTCGCTAGGAGCGCTATTACTAAGAGTGATAGCTCCCGTCGGTAGATCGTTAACATTGGTGACGGCGGTGGTTGCGCTTGAGGTTAGGCTCTCAAGACTACCTTGGCCATCAATGTAACTGACGGTGACGCTAATCGCTGCTCCAACTTCAGCTTGAGTCAATGTATAAGTTGACGCTGTTGCGCCAGTAATGACAGAGCCTCCAGCTAACCACTGGTAGCTGAATACACCTAAACCATCTTCATCGGCAAGAGCGCTGGTATCGGCGGTTAGCGTTTGATCTTCGGTGGCTGTGCCGGTAATGGCCACGGTGCCGGTGGGTAGATCATTCACATTCGCCACGGCTGCGGTAGCAAGCGAAGTGAGAGTTTCGGTGCTACCTTGGCCATCAATGTAACTGACGGTGACGCTAATCGCTGCGCCAACTTCAGCTTGAGTCAATGTGTAAGTTGAGGCTGTTGCACCAGTAATGGCAGTGCCTCCAGCTAACCACTGGTAGCTGAATACACCTAAACCATCTTCATCGGCAAGAGCGCTGGTATCAGCGATTAGCATTTGACCTTCGGTGGTTGTGCCGGTGATGGCCACGGTGCCGGTGGGTAGATCATTCACATTCGCCACGGCTGCGGTAGCAAGCGAAGTGAGAGTTTCGGTGCTACCTTGGCCATCAATGTAACTGACGGTGACGCTAATCGCTGCGCCAACTTCAGCTTGAGTCAATGTGTAAGTTGAGGCTGTTGCGCCAGTAATGGCAGTGCCTCCGGCTAACCACTGGTAACTGAATACACCTAAACCATCTTCATCGGCAAGAGCGCTGGTATCAACAGTTAGCGTTTGATCTTCGGTGGCTGTGCCGGTGATGGCCACGGTGCCGGTGGGTAGATCATTCACATTCGCCACGGCTGCGGTAGCAAGCGAAGTGAGAGTTTCGGTGCTACCTTGGCCATCAATGTAACTGACGGTGACGCTAATCGCTGCGCCAACTTCAGCTTGAGTCAATGTGTAAGTCGAGGCTGTTGCGCCAGTAATGGCAGTGCCTCCGGCTAACCACTGGTAGCTGAACTCGCCTAAACCATCTTCATCGGCAAGAGCGCTGGTATCAACAGTTAGCGTTTGATCTTCGGTGGCTGTGCCGGTGATGGCCACGGTGCCGGTGGGTAGATCATTCACATTCGCCACGGCTGCGGTAGCAAGCGAAGTGAGAGTTTCGGTGCTACCTTGGCCATCAATGTAACTGACGGTGACGCTAATCGCTGCGCCAACTTCAGCTTGAGTCAATGTGTAAGTTGAGGCTGTTGCACCAGTAATGGCAGTGCCTCCAGCTAACCACTGGTAGCTGAATACACCTAAACCATCTTCATCGGCAAGAGCGCTGGTATCAGCGATTAGCATTTGACCTTCGGTGGCTGTGCCGGTGATGGCCACGGTGCCGGTGGGTAGATCATTCACATTCGCCACGGCTGCGGTAGCAAGCGAAGTGAGAGTTTCGGTGCTACCTTGGCCATCAATGTAACTGACGGTGACGCTAATCGCTGCGCCAACTTCAGCTTGAGTCAATGTGTAAGTTGAGGCTGTTGCGCCAGTAATGGCAGTGCCTCCGGCTAACCACTGGTAGCTGAACTCGCCTAAACCATCTTCATCGGCAAGAGCGCTGGCATCGGCGGTTAGCGTTTGACCTTCGGTGGCGGTGCCGGTGATGGCCACGGTGCCGGTGGGTAGGTCATTCACATTCGCCACGGCTGCGGTAGCAAGCGAAGTGAGAGTTTCGGTGCTACCTTGGCCATCAATGTAACTGACGGTGACTCTAATCGCTGCTCCGACTTCGTTTTGGGTCAGTGTGTAAGTTGACGCTGTTGCGCCAGTAATGACAGAGCCTCCGGCTAACCACTGGTAGCTGAATACACCTAAACCATCTTCATCGGCAAGAGCGCTGGTATCAACAGTTAGCGTTTGATCTTCGGTGGCTGTGCCGGTGATGGCCACGGTGCCGGTGGGTAGATCATTCACATTCGCCACGGCTGCGGTAGCAAGCGAAGTGAGAGTTTCGGTGCTACCTTGGCCATCAATGTAACTGACGGTGACGCTAATCGCTGCGCCAACTTCAGCTTGAGTCAATGTGTAAGTTGAGGCTGTTGCGCCAGTAATGGCAGTGCCTCCGGCTAACCACTGGTAACTGAATACACCTAAACCATCTTCATCGGCAAGAGCGCTGGTATCAACAGTTAGCGTTTGATCTTCGGTGGCTGTGCCGGTGATGGCCACGGTGCCGGTGGGTAGATCATTCACATTCGCCACGGCTGCGGTAGCAAGCGAAGTGAGAGTTTCGGTGCTACCTTGGCCATCAATGTAACTGACGGTGACGCTAATCGCTGCGCCAACTTCAGCTTGAGTCAATGTGTAAGTCGAGGCTGTTGCGCCAGTAATGGCAGTGCCTCCGGCTAACCACTGGTAGCTGAACTCGCCTAAACCATCTTCATCGGCAAGAGCGCTGGTATCAACAGTTAGCGTTTGATCTTCGGTGGCTGTGCCGGTGATGGCCACGGTGCCGGTGGGTAGATCATTCACATTCGCCACGGCTGCGGTAGCAAGCGAAGTGAGAGTTTCGGTGCTACCTTGGCCATCAATGTAACTGACGGTGACGCTAATCGCTGCTCCAACTTCAGCTTGAGTCAATGTGTAAGTCGAGGCTGTTGCGCCAGTAATGGCAGTGCCTCCGGCTAACCACTGGTAACTGAATACACCTAAACCATCTTCATCGGCAAGAGCGCTGGTATCAACAGTTAGCGTTTGATCTTCGGTGGCTGTGCCGGTGATGGCCACGGTGCCGGTGGGTAGGTCATTCACATTCGCCACGGCTGCGGTAGCAAGCGAAGTGAGAGTTTCGGTGCTACCTTGGCCATCAATGTAACTGACGGTGACGCTAATCGCTGCGCCAACTTCAGCTTGGGTCAATGTGTAAGTTGACGCTGTTGCGCCAGTAATGACAGAGCCTCCAGCTAACCACTGGTAGCTGAATACACCTAAACCATCTTCATCGGCAAGAGCGCTGGTATCGGCGGTTAGCATTTGACCTTCGGTGACGGTGCCGGTGATGGCCACGGTGCCGGTGGGTAGGTCGTTAACATTGGTGACGGGGGCGGTGGCGGCACTGGTGAGGCTCTCAAGGGTGCCTTGGCCATCGGTATAGCTGACGGTGACGCTAATCGCTGCTCCAACTTCAGCTTGAGTCAATGTGTAAGTTGTTGCTGTTGCGCCAGCAATGGCAGTGCCTCCTGCTGACCACTGGTAGCTGAACTCGCCTAAACCATCTTCATCGGCAAGAGCGCTGGTATCAACAGTTAGCGTTTGATCTTCGGTGGCTGTGCCGCTGATGGCCACGGTGCCGGTGGGTAGATCGTTGACATTGGTGACGGCTACGGTAGCGGCACTGGTAAGGGTTTCGATCGTGCCTTGGCCATCGGTATAACTGACGGTGACGCTGATAGCTGCTCCGACTTCAGCTTGGGTTAATGTGTAAGTTGACGCTGTTGCGCCGGCAATGGCGGTGCCTCCGGCTAACCATTGGTAGCTGAACTCACCTAAACCATCTTCATCGGCAAAAGCGCTGGTGTCTGCGGTTAGTGTTTGATCTTCGGTGGCTGTGCCGGTGATGATCACGGTGCCGGTGGGTAAATCATTAACATTGGCCACTGCTATGGTGGCGAGTGAAGTGAGAGTTTCTGCGGTGCCTTGGCCATCAATGTAACTGACGGTGACGCTAATCGGTTGACCGACTTCAGCTTGGGTTAGGGTGTAAGTTGACGCCGTTGCGCCAGCAATGGCGGTGCCTCCAGCTAACCACTGATAGCTGAACTCGCCTAAACCATCTTCATCGGCAAGAGCGCTGGTATCGGCGGTTAGCGTTTGACCTTCGGTGGCGGTGCCGGTGATGATCACGCTGCCGATCGGTAAGTCGTTGACATTGGTGACGGCTGTGGTGGCGGCACTGGTAAGGGTTTCGATCGTGCCTTGACCATCGGTATAACTGACGGTGACGCTGATAGCTGCTCCGACTTCAGCTTGGGTTAATGTGTAAGTTGACGCTGTTGCGCCGGCAATGGCGGTGCCTCCGGCTAACCATTGGTAGCTGAACTCGCCTAGAGCATCTTCGTCGGCAATAGTGCTGGTATCGGCGGTTAGCGTTTGATCTTCGGTGGCTGTGCCGGTGATGATCACGCTGCCAGTCGGTAGATCGTTGACATTGGTGACGGCTGCAGTGGCGATTGAGGTTAGGCTATCAACATTTCCTTGGCCATCAATGTAACTGACGGTGACACTAATCGGTTGACCGACTTCGTTTTGAGTCAGGGTGTAAGTTGGGGCTGTCGCGCCGGTAATGGCAGTGCCTCCGGCTAACCACTGGTAGCTGAACTCACCTAAACCATCTTCATCGGCAAGAGCGCTGGTATCGGCGGTTAGCGTTTGACCTTCGGTGGCGGTGCCGGTGATGATCACGCTGCCGATCGGTAAGTCGTTGACATTGGTGACGGCTGTGGTGGCGGCACTGGTAAGGGTTTCGATCGTGCCTTGGCCATCGGTATAACTGACGGTGACACTAATCGGTTGACCAACTTCAGCTTGAGTCAATGTGTAAGTTGAGGCTGTTGCGCCGGTAATGGCAGTGCCTCCAGCTAACCACTGATAGCTGAACTCGCCTAAACCATCTTTATCGGCAAGAGTGCTGGTATCGGCGGTTAGGATTTGATCTTCGGTGGCTGTGCCGGTGATGGCCACGCTGCCGGTCGGTAGATCGTTGACATTGGTGACGGCTACGGTAGCGGCACTGGTGAGGCTCTCAAGGGTGCCTTGGCCATCGGTATAGCTGACGGTGACGCTAATCGCTGCTCCAACTTCAGCTTGAGTCAATGTGTAAGTTGAGGCTGTTGCGCCAGCAATGGCAGAGCCTCCGGCTAACCATTGGTAGCTGAACTCACCTAAACCATCTTCATCGGCAATAGTGCTGGTGTCGGCGGTGAGAGTTTGGTCTTCGGTGGCTGTGCCGGTGATGATCACGCTGCCAGTCGGTAGATCGTTGACATTGGTGACGGCTGCGGTAGTGGCACTGGTGAGGCTCTCAAGGGTGCCTTGGCCATCGGTATAGCTGACGGTGACACTAATCGCTGCTCCAACTTCAGCTTGAGTCAATGTGTAAGTTGAGGCTGTTGCGCCAGCAATGGCAGAGCCTCCGGCTAACCATTGGTAGCTGAACTCACCTAAACCATCTTCATCGGCAATAGTGCTGGTGTCGGCGGTGAGAGTTTGGTCTTCGGTGGCTGTGCCGGTGATGATCACGCTGCCAGTCGGTAGATCGTTGACATTGGTGACGGCTGCGGTAGTGGTACTGGTGAGGCTCTCAAGGGTGCCTTGGCCATCGGTATAGCTGACGGTGACACTAATCGCTGCTCCAACTTCAGCTTGAGTCAATGTGTAAGTTGAGGCTGTTGCGCCAGCAATGGCAGAGCCTCCGGCTAACCATTGGTAGCTGAACTCACCTAAACCATCTTCATCGGCAATAGTGCTGGTGTCGGCGGTGAGAGTTTGGTCTTCGGTGGCTGTGCCGGTGATGATCACGCTGCCAGTCGGTAGATCGTTGACATTGGTGACGGCTGCGGTAGCGGCACTGGTGAGGCTCTCAAGGGTGCCTTGGCCATCGGTATAGCTGACGGTGACACTAATCGCTGCTCCAACTTCAGCTTGAGTCAATGTGTAAGTTGAGGCTGTTGCGCCGGCAATGGCGGTGCCTCCAGCTAACCACTGATAGCTGAACTCGCCTAAACCATCTTCATCGGCAAGAGTGCTGGTATCGGCGGTTAGGATTTGATCTTCGGTGGCTGTACCGGTGATGGTCACGCTGCCGATCGGTAAGTCGTTGACATTGGTGACGGCTGTGGTGGCGACACTGGTAAGGGTTTCGATCGTGCCTTGGCCATCGGTATAACTGACGGTGACACTAATCGGTTGACCAACTTCAGCTTGAGTCAATGTGTAAGTTGAGGCTGTTGCGCCGGTAATGGCAGTGCCTCCAGCTAACCACTGATAGCTGAACTCGCCTAAACCATCTTCATCGGCAAGAGTGCTGGTATCGGCGGTTAGCGTTTGACCTTCGGTGGCGGTGCCGGTGATGATCACGCTGCCGATCGGTAAGTCGTTGACATTGGTGACGGCTGTGGTGGCGGCACTGGTAAGGGTTTCGATCGTGCCTTGACCATCGGTATAACTGACGGTGACGCTGATAGCTGCTCCGACTTCAGCTTGGGTTAATGTGTAAGTTGACGCTGTTGCGCCGGCAATGGCGGTGCCTCCGGCTAACCATTGGTAGCTGAACTCGCCTAGAGCATCTTCGTCGGCAATAGTGCTGGTATCGGCGGTTAGGATTTGATCTTCGGTGGCTGTACCGGTGATGGTCACGCTGCCGATCGGTAAGTCGTTGACATTGGTGACGGCTGTGGTGGCGGCACTGGTAAGGGTTTCGATCGTGCCTTGGCCATCGGTATAACTGACGGTGACACTAATCGGTTGACCAACTTCAGCTTGAGTCAATGTGTAAGTTGAGGCTGTTGCGCCGGTAATGGCAGTGCCTCCAGCTAACCACTGATAGCTGAACTCGCCTAAACCATCTTCATCGGCAAGAGTGCTGGTATCGGCGGTTAGGATTTGATCTTCGGTGGCTGTGCCGGTGATGGCCACGCTGCCGGTCGGTAGATCGTTGACATTGGTGACGGCTACGGTAGCGGCACTGGTGAGGCTCTCAAGGGTGCCTTGGCCATCGGTATAGCTGACGGTGACGCTAATCGCTGCGCCGACTTCGGCTTGGGTCAAGGTGTAAGTGGAACCTGTCGCACCGTCAATGGCACTGCCATCAGCTAACCATTGGTAGCTAAACTCACCTAAACCATCTTCATCTACGATAGCGCTAGTGTCAGCAGTGAGGGTCTCCCCTTGACTGGCTGTGCCGGTAATAACCACCTCGCCCTCAATTGGGTCGTTGCTGTTGGTGACGGGGGCTGTGGCGGCACTGGTGAGGCTCTCAAGAGTGCCTTGGCCATCGGTATAGCTGACGCTGACGCTAATCGCTGCGCCGACTTCGGCTTGAGTCAGGGTGTAGGTGGAACCTGTCGCACCGTCAATGGCACTGCCATCAGCTAACCATTGGTAGCTAAACTCACCTAAACCATCTTCATCGGCGATAGCGCTGGTGTCGGCGGTGAGGGTCTCCCCTTGGCTGGCGGTGCCGATAATAACCACCTCGCCCTCAATTGGGTCGTTGCTGTTGGTGACGGGGGCTGTGGCGGCACTGGTGAGGCTCTCAAGGGTGCCTTGGCCATCGGTATAGCTGACGCTGACGCTAATCGCTGCGCCGACTTCGGCTTGGGTCAGGGTGTAGCTTTCGCCGTTTGCGCCACTAATAACGCTGCCATCAGCTAACCATTGGTAGCTAAACTCACCTAAACCATCTTCATCTACGATAGCGCTGGTGTCGGCGGTGAGGGTCTCCCCTTGGCTGGCGGTGCCGGTAATAACCACTTCGCCCTCAATTGGGTCGTTGCTGTTGGTGACGGGGGCTGTGGCGGCACTGGTGAGGCTCTCAAGAGTGCCTTGGCCATCGGTATAGCTGACGGTGACGCTAATCGCTGCGCCGACTTCGTTTTGAGTCAATGTGTAATTTGACGCCGTTGCGCCAGTAATAGCACTGCCATCAGCTAACCACTGGTAGCTGAACTCGCCTAAACCATCTTCATCTACGATAGCGCTGGTGTCAGCGGTGAGGGTCTCCCCTTGGCTGGCGGTGCCGGTAATAACCACTTCGCCCTCAATTGGGTCGTTGCTGTTGGTGACGGGGGCGGTAGCGGCACTGGTGAGGCTCTCAAGGGTGCCTTGGCCATCGGTATAGCTGACGGTGACGCTAATCGCTGCGCCGACTTCGGCTTGGGTCAGGGTGTAGCTTTCGCCGTTTGCGCCACTAATAACGCTGCCATCAGCTAACCATTGGTAGCTAAACTCACCTAAACCATCTTCATCTACGATAGCGCTGGTGTCGGCGGTGAGGGTCTCCCCTTGGCTGGCTGTGCCGGTAATAACCACCTCGCCCTCAATTGGGTCGTTGCTGTTGGTGACGGGGGCTGTGGCGGCACTGGTGAGGCTCTCAAGGGTGCCTTGGCCATCGGTATAGCTGACGCTGACGCTAATCGCTGCGCCGACTTCGGCTTGAGTCAGGGTGTAAGTGGAACCTGTCGCACCGTCAATGGCACTGCCATCAGCTAACCATTGGTAGCTAAACTCACCTAAACCATCTTCATCGGCGATAGCGCTGGTGTCGGCGGTGAGGGTCTCCCCTTGGCTGGCGGTGCCGGTAATAACCACTTCGCCCTCAATTGGGTCGTTGCTGTTGGTGACGGGGGCTGTGGCGGCACTGGTGAGGCTCTCAAGAGTGCCTTGGCCATCGGTATAGCTGACGCTGACGCTAATCGCTGCGCCGACTTCGGCTTGGGTCAGGGTGTAAGTGGAACCTGTCGCACCGTCAATGGCACTGCCATCAGCTAACCATTGGTAGCTAAACTCACCTAAACCATCTTCATCTACGATAGCGCTGGTGTCGGCGGTGAGGGTCTCCCCTTGGCTGGCGGTGCCGGTAATAACCACTTCGCCCTCAATTGGGTCGTTGCTGTTGGTGACGGGGGCTGTGGCGGCACTGGTGAGGCTCTCAAGAGTGCCTTGGCCATCGGTATAGCTGACGGTGACGCTAATCGCTGCGCCGACTTCGGCTTGGGTCAGGGTGTAGCTTTCGCCGTTTGCGCCACTAATAACGCTGCCATCAGCTAACCATTGGTAGCTAAACTCACCTAAACCATCTTCATCTACGATAGCGCTGGTGTCGGCGGTGAGGGTCTCCCCTTGGCTGGCTGTGCCGGTAATAACCACCTCGCCCTCAATTGGGTCGTTGCTGTTGGTGACGGGGGCTGTGGCGGCACTGGTGAGGCTCTCAAGGGTGCCTTGGCCATCGGTATAGCTGACGCTGACGCTAATCGCTGCGCCGACTTCGGCTTGAGTCAGGGTGTGAGTGGAATCTGTCGCACCATCAATGGCACTGCCATCAGCTAACCATTGGTAGCTAAACTCACCTAAACCATCTTCATCGGCGATAGCGCTGGTGTCGGCGGTGAGGGTCTCCCCTTGGCTGGCGGTGCCGATAATAACCACATCGCCCTCAATTGGGTCGTTGCTGTTGGTGACGGGGGCGGTAGCGGCACTGGTGAGGCTCTCAAGGGTGCCTTGGCCATCGGTATAGCTGACGGTGACGCTAATCGTTTGGCCGACTTCGTTTTGAGTCAATGTGTAATTTGACGCTGTTGCGCCGGTAATAGCACTGCCATCAGCTAACCACTGGTAGCTGAACTCACCTAAACCATCTTCATCTACGATAGCGCTAGTGTCAGCGGTGAGGGTCTCCCCTTGGCTGGCTGTGCCGGTAATAACCACCTCGCCCTCAATTGGGTCGTTGCTGTTGGTGACGGGGGCTGTGGCGGCACTGGTGAGGCTCTCAAGAGTGCCTTGGCCATCGGTATAGCTGACGCTGACGCTAATCGCTGCGCCGACTTCGGCTTGAGTCAGGGTGTAGGTGGAACCTGTCGCACCGTCAATGGCACTGCCATCAGCTAACCATTGGTAGCTAAACTCACCTAAACCATCTTCATCGGCGATAGCGCTGGTGTCAGCAGTGAGGGTCTCCCCTTGGCTGGCGGTGCCATTGAGCAATAGCGCTCCTGTTGGTAACGAATTAACAGGCTCGGGCTCGGGCTCGGGCTCGGGCTCGGGCTCGGGTTCCGGCTCGGGTTCCGGCTCGGGTTCCGGCTCGGGCTCAGGTTCCGGCTCAGGTTCCGGCTCAGGTTCCGGCTCAGGTTCCGGCTCAGGTTCCGGCTCGGGTTCCGGCTCGGGTTCCGGCTCGGGTTCTGGCTCAGGTTCTGGCTCAGGTTCCGGCTCAGGCTCAGGCTCAGGTTCTGGCTCGGGCTCGGGTTCTGGCGTAGGCACAAATGGGGTTGTCGGTGTTGGCGGGGTTACTGTTGTTGTCGGCGTTATAGGCGATATCACCGGTAGTTCAAAATTGTTGTTGCTCGCTGTCAAGTCACTGTTTGAGGGCGTGGGGCTACTGTTCGTTGCGGGTGTTGGTGTTGTGGTCTCTGCAACCGCCACTGTTTCATCGTTGGTAGCTGTTGTGGTCGTATCGTTTTGAGCGGAAGTTACCGGTTCTTCCGTAGGCTCTGAGGTGGCTGGTGGTTCCGGTGTTGTCTCTGCTGCGACCTCGCTCTCTGCTGGCGGTGGGGGTTCTGCGGCGGCAGTTGTCTCTTCTGGCGGCACTTCGGTTGCGGCTGTTTCTGGTTCGGGGTCGGTTTCAGTTTCGGGCTCTTCTGCGGCTACTTCGTTCTCTGCTGGGGCCTCTTCTGCAACCACTTCGGTCTCTGCTGGGGCCTCTTCTGCAGCTACTTCGCTCTCTGCTGGGGCCTCTTCTGCGACCACTTCGCTCTCTGCTGGGGCCTCTTCTGCGACCACTTCGGTCTCTGCTGGGGCCTCTTCTGCAGCTACTTCGGTCTCTGCTGGGGCCTCTTCTGCGACCACTTCGCTCTCTGCTGGGGCCTCTTCTGCGACCACTTCGGTCTCTGCTGGGGCCTCTTCTGCAGCTACTTCGGTCTCTGCTGGGGCCTCTTCTGCAACCACTTCGCTCTCTGCTGGGGCCTCTTCTGCGACCACTTCGGTCTCTGCTGGGGCCTCTTCTGCGACCACTTCGCTCTCTGCTGGGGCCTCTTCTGCGACCACTTCGCTCTCTGCTGGGGCCTCTTCTGCGGCTACTTCGGTCTCTGCTGGGGGCTCTTCTGTTGCAATGGCTTCTTCTGGTGCGGCTTCGGTCGCTGCTGGCTCTTCTGTGGGAGGTGCGGTGGTTGTTGCTGTTTCAATCGGGGCCGATGGGGGCGCGTCTGTTTCTGTTATGGCCGCGGCACTCTCGGCGGGCGGGGTTGTCGCTGGGCTTTCAGTTGTTGGGGTGTTGGTTGTCGCGACCACGGGGGCGACGGGGTTCTGGCTGGCGATGAGGTTCTCTAGTTGGGGGGAGGAGGCTTCTAGGGTGGTGACGCTTTCGTCACCGCTGGCTAGGGCGGTTATCATCTGCTGTTCTGGGGTCGCGACGCCACTTTCGACGCTGGCGCTCACCGCGGCGATGGTGTCGGCTTCGGTGGTGGCGTTGGTTACCGCCGCTTGTAAGTCGCTGCCACTGGCTAGGGCTTCGGTTAGGGCTTGTTGAAAGGTGCTGTTGTTTGGTGATGCGGGGCGACTCTCTCCTAGTACGGTCTCTATGTTCTCTCCACTCGCTAGGGCATTGGCTAGTTGGCTCTCGGCACTCGGTTGGTTGACCGCTGCGGTGGTGGTGGTCACCGCTTCGGCGACTGCCGCCGCTTCGTTTAGGGCGCTTGCCGGTTCGGCTCCGCTGGCGAGGGCTTCGCTTAGCGCTTGTTGAAAGGCTGCGCCGCCACTCTGTTCTAGCTCGTTGAGTGCCTCTTCGGCGCTCTCGCCACCGCTGGCTAGGGCGGTTAGGAGTGGGTCGCCGTCGGTGAGGGTGCTCTGTTCGGCTGTCGTGGCTGCTGTTTCGGCCGCGATGGCCTGCGCCATTGCTTGTTGAAAGCTGTTACCCTCTTCTAATGCGGCAACTAGGGTATCGGTCAGGGCGCTCTCTTCTGGCAGGGCGCTGCTGTCTCCGCTGGCGAGGGCTTGTAGTTGTGGGTCGGCTTCGCCGCTATCACTGGCCATTTCGGCTTGCTGCTGCTGTTCTATGTTTGTCTCTGCGCTGTTAATCGCCTCGTCTATGCCGATGTCGCTCTCTGCCGAGAGCGATTGGCTCAGTTCGGTCGCCATTTGGGTTATCTGGTCTGGACTGAGGTCGGGAAATTGGGTCTGTAGCTGCTGTTGGAGATTTTCACCCGATGCTAGGGCCATCAGTAGTGCGTCGCTCGCTGAGAGTGGTTGCGCCGACCCACTATCGGCTTGGTCCATCTCGGCGGCGGCAGCCTCTGCCTCGGCAAGGGCGGCATCGATGTCGGCCCCTGAGCTAATCGCCTGTTGTAGCTGTTCGGTAAAGGTGCTGCTATCGGTCTCACCTTGGGCTTGTTGAAGCTGCTGTTCGACATCTTCGCCGCTTGCAAGGGCATCGAGTAGGCTCCCCTCGCGGCTCTCGCTCTCCACTTCGGCAAGTAACTGCTGCGCTAGCTGCTGTTCAGCAACCGCCTGTTGTAGTGCCTCTCCCGGAAGCTCCCCTTGCGAGAGCTGTTCGGCGATGCGGTTGATTAAGCTATCGCTGTCCAGAGTGGCATCGATGATCCCTTGCTGCTGTAGCGCCTCTATCACCTCCTCTAGCGCTTCGCCATTGGCTAGGGCGGTGAGGAGTTGTTGATTCGGATCTTGTTCGGCCTCTTCACTTTCGCCACTCTCATTGGCCTTATTAGCCACTTCCATAGCTGAAGTGGTAGCGGATGCGGATAGCTCCTCTTCTGTGGACGGGGGTTGTGGCTCTGTCGGAGTGCTGTTTTGCAGCAATACGCCCGCGCCACTATCGAGCGCGACAAATTGGCTTGTTTCGCCACCGCTCTGCACTATTTGCAGGGTGGGGGCGATATCGGCCTTAAAGTAATCCTCTATTCTGTACCGTTCGCCATTAGACCCATCGATCACCAGATGATCTTCTTCCCGATAGGTTTGGGTGGCATTGGCGGTCCACGCGGGTAGTTCAATTATCTCATTCATGACAACACCTGCTGCTTTAGTTTAAGTTAATTCAAGAATAATAGGATTTAATGAGAAGGCTACATTAATACACTATTAGGCCTACTCTGGGCACACTGTCGGTGTGGGGGCTAATAATTCAGCACCATCGCCTCCTCTCCTTCGTTCTCAATTAGCTGCACAAACGGCAAGAGATCGGCACTAGCTATATCGAATGGAGCATCAGCACGGCCACCCTCACCCGCGCCATGAGAGAGCCTCTCTAGCATTAGCTGACAGAGCGCCTCATCGGTCGTTATCATCCCATCGGAGAGCAGCCGCTCCCCCGGTGCGAGCTCAAACAGCTCCTGCTCGCCAACGATCGGCTCCGGTGCGGGCCGCTCGGTCTGAATCTTCGCCATCGCCTCCAAAAACTGCTGTTCAAAGTCGCTATCTGAGAGTTCAAACGCCCTATTTTGCTCGGCCTGTTGCAGCGTTTGCTGCTGTGCCTGACGCATTTGCGCCACAAATTCGTCCGCTTCGGTCGCCGATAGTGGGCAGGTGCGGTAGGCAAAAGCGGCATCGGCGGCGGTAGTGGTCGAGCCATCGGCTAGCTGCACGACGCTCTGGCCATGGACAGTCACCCCCTCGACAGGATGCGCTAACTCGCCATCACTCACCAAGCCAATACGCGCTATACCCCATTCGGCCAGCGATTTCACCTCTCCCGCTTCACTGATACCGTTACTGTTACCATCCTGCCAAATGGCAAATTCACTCCACTGGCTATCCTGATTATCAAGCCAGCCATCTTGATTGCTATCAAAGACCGTTTGTAGCGCCTCCATGTCGGTTTTGGCATCAGGTGCATGGTCGGTAAAGACGAATTCTGAGCGATCGGTTATTTGGCTATCGCTGCCAAGATCGAGTACCAGTAGGCCATCGGTTGAGCCCATCCAGGCGGTGAGTTCGCCGTAACCATCACCGTTGTAGTCAAAGGTAGTGGTCGAGGCGGACAGAGCGATATAGTCGAGACCGTCTTGGTTGAGGTCGATGGTGACGGGAGAGACATAGACATAAATCGTAGTGTTATAAGTACTACTAGAAGAACCATCTGTAACGGTCAAGCCAAAAGGATAGCTACCCGATGTAGTTGGCGTACCTGATAGCGTGACATACCCGCTGGAGCCGCCCGTTGGCAAAGATGCGCTTAACCCGGGAGGGATAGAGCCAGATGATATAGAGGGTGTCACACTACTATTACTGTCTATATCGTAAAAATGGATCGAGGAGGAGTAGTAACTATTTACCGTTGCCGCAGTTGCTAGCGCGCCGGAAAAAAGTGGCGTATCATTCTCCCCGGTAATCGTAATCGTAATCTGTCCGATATCTAAGGCACCATTTCTATCACTCACCGTATAGTTAAAACTGTCGGTTACGGTCTGCCCAGAGGCAAGAGAATCATAATTTATAGAATAATCAACTGTACCATCCGAATAAAGTGTTAAAATACCCCAATTACCCCCTATACCAGTTCCGGGCAGAACCTCTGCGCCATAGCTGTTCCCAACCCTAGTAACTGAGATAATATCTCCACTATTACTATCACTATCGTTACCAAGCACAGAAGCTAACGAGCCAACATAGTTTTCAGGTACCGTATAACTATCCGCAGTAGCAACGGGGGCACTATTAGAGCCAATGTCATTATACCCATTTATCGTGATAGTTACCGTCTGAGCCGTTCCATCGACAGAGTAGAGGGTAAAATGGTCAGATAGCGTCTGCCCACTACCTAAAGCATCTACCATTCTATGACTATTATTGAGCGTATAACTCCAGCTCCCACCACTCTCTACCGAATAAGTCCCATAGCCATAGTAACTGCTGTAGTTAGTGATCGCTTGAAAAGAGTTATCGGGATTGTCGGCATCGGTCGCAGTCGCTGTACCGTTAGTAAGGAAGGATGTATCTTCTGTCACACTACCTGAGAGGGTGCCACCAATGACAGCAGCATCGTTAGTACCCACTATCGTCACGGTTAGAACAGCACTATCACTAGCAGCAAGGGGACTACCGTTATCGGTGAAGGTATAGTTGAAGTAGTCAGTAAGCGTCTGACCACTATTGAGTGCATTGATTGCTGCCGTGGCATTATCTATCACATAGCTATAACTGCCATCACTATTGAGCGTTAAGTTACCATAACTTCCCGCCAGAGGAGCACCTACCGTTCCAGCTGTACCACTATTTTCGCTACTTCCCACACGCACGGCGGTGATACTGCTACTATCACCCTCGATATCGCTGTAGGTGACACTACCATTTACCGTGGTGATTCCGCTATTGCTAGAGGTTTCATAGATCGTGTTACTTGCATCATGAGCCACAGGCGCATCGTTAACCGCAACCATATTTATCGTTCGATCCGCTGTAACTACCCCCCCCTCACTATCGGTTAGTTGGTAGCGAATCGTCCGGCTGTTGCCGAGAGTACTGACGGTATCGGCGAAAACATTAGCAAACTGTAGTGATTGTAGTACTGTTTGGTAGTTAGCTAGCGTATCAGAGCCAGTCAGTGTCAACACCCTAGTGGCTGAATCGTAGCTTGCATGGATCGCCGTCGCGCCTAGCGTTACCGATAGCTCATCCCCACTCAGCCCACCGGCGACAATGGAAATTGTCGCCGAGGCGACCATCGGCGCACTGTCGGTATCGGTCAAGCGGAGAGTCGGTGCTACCGTAACGGCGGCACCGTTTTCAATAAACTCAACCACAGGAGTGAGCTGATAGTTACTTCCAACTAGAGCCGTTATTTGAGTAGGATCGCTCACCTGATTGAGATTAATCTGATACACCGCAGAGGGTAACAGCGTAGCGTCTCCTAGTGCTTGGCTCTGACTAAGCTGGCTATCCCAAGCGCGATAGGAGTACAGCTCGCCACTAAAGAAGGTTCCGCCAAAACCGTCCTGATTACCATCCACCGACGCGCCTAGCCGTTGAGTATCATCATTGTAGGCACCTGATGAGGTGAGAGTACCCATCAGTACTAGTTGACCATCAACATAGATCTCGGTACCCCGACTCCCCATCGTAAAGAGCACGCGATGGAGGTTACCATCAGTTAGGGTTAACCCGTTGGTAGTTAACTCCTCAACACCACTAGTACCTCCCCACACTCTTGAATAGAGATTACCATCCTCTTTAACCACTAAGTGGCGATCATGCGCTCCGGGGGCGGTTCGGTGCGTCCCCTCCTGTACCGAGAACAGCCCACCGCCACTGGTAGTACGAAACACAATTTCACGACTCATCTCACTATCCGGTTCGCTGCGTGACCACATTAAATCGGTATCGACATTATCAGACGAGGGGCCGAGTGTCAGACCAGAGAACCAGATCTGGGTCGAATCATTCACATTAGCCACATCGATGGTAAACGATTGGTCAACATCGACCGTACCATCACTCACCCGCAAAGTCACCGCGTGACTGCCGACATGCTCCTGCATCGGTAGCCCGCTTAAAACGCCACTGGCGGCATCAAAGCTGAGCCAGCTCGGCAGAGTCACCGCGCTATAGGTAAGAGGGTCGCTATCGATATCGGTTGCAGCTAGAGTGTAGCTATAGGGGCTATCTTCGTTAACGCTAGTTACTGCGCTAGAGGTGATGAGTGGCGCATCGTTCACCATCGTCACCGAGGTGGTTAACGCCGTCCCACTCACCGAGACTACCGAAGCGACACCATCAATAGTCGTATCAAAAGTTTGCCGAACAGCACCGCTACTAAAGAGAGTCGGTGCCGAGTTATCCACCGCATGAACCATCAGACTCCCCGGGGTACCGTGATAGTCGGCAACCGGCACAAAGCGCAACAGCGCCACACTATCCAACAATAGAGCAGCGCCCGTGCTAACCGCCACCCCACTTACCGCATGCCAAGTTATACCACTATCGGTCGAGTATTGCCAGCTCCCCTCGTTAATCAGATTAGCTGCATCGCTCACAATGGCAACTCCCGCTAAACTATCGCCATCGGCATCGTTAAATAGAGCGGCAAAGAGATCACCCACCGAAGCCCCCGCAGGCGCCAAGCTATCTTCAGCCACCGCTGCCAGCATAGCACCACCACTGAATGTCGGCGCAGCGTTAACCGCTACCGTCACCGCTATCCCGCCAACCGCATTGTAGGCAAAGTTACGCACCGCGCCGTTATAGGCACCGCTGCCATCCCCGACTGCTGCATCCACCGCCCAAGAGGGATCAACACCTGAGCTAGAGGCACCATTACCCACATAGGCTATCTCACCACTCCCTAAAGTGCGAATCGTCCATGAAGAGTTAGCACTACCGGTCGTCAACACCGGCGTAGCGCCGCTAGTGACCACATAATCTTGATCTCCATACCCCCCTGTAGGCGTCAACCCCTGAAGATCAAATAGACCAGTACTGAGGCTATTAATACCAGTAATCGCCCCTAGCGCCGACCCATCGCCACTACTAGTAGATAGGCCATCAATGAACTGAATAAGCAGTGTGTCGGTCGGCGAGGCAATCGAATCATAACCGGTAATAAATAGCTTACCGCCCGCTGAAACATAGTTACTAAGATGAGTAAACAGCCCCGCATCGCTGTGCATATTTCCACTACCGTCCCCTGATGCAGACCAATAGACCGCATCATAACCAGAGAGATCACTTAACAGATAGGGGGTTGTCGTTGTAGTGACATCATAGTTGCCATCCACCACCGTAACGCTATGACCATCGCCCTGTAGCACCGTAACAATATTGCTATCGGCTCCCATATAGTCGGACACGAACAAAAGAGTACTCGTACCACTACCACCCTTTGCCACTAGAGGGCCACCACTCCCCTGCGCCCCACTATTGCCATCAGAAAAGCGCCACTGTAGCTGATAATCGGCAGAGTCAGCCAAAGAGCCACTGTAACTATACGCCAACGATTGCAGCGTCTCATCCACCTGGGGTTTGGTTACCCCTGCTGCAAAAGTGATCTGTAGCGTTCCACCAGAATGGGTAGTGACTGTACCAATCGGAGTTGAGTTGAGTGATAACGATGCACCTTCGCTTAATGCTGAGAGATTACCACTAGTAGAGAAGATATCGTTCACATTCGCCCCCCCTGGCGACTGATAGTGATCGAACTGCCACCATAATCGTTCAAGATATCCAATTCGATATCGTTCACCACCACATCGCTGAACATAATAAGCGGCCCTTCGCCCTCGCTGTAGTGAATCGTCCCCCCCGCCGCCGAAGTTAGCGTGGGGGCATCATTCACCCCCAAAACAGCCGATGTCGCCGCCGAAGTTAAACTTTCTAGCCTCGCCCCGCCGTCGGTATAACTGACGGTGACGCTGATTGTTTGACCGACTTCATTTTGAGTCGGGGTATAAGTTAACCCTGTCGCGCCGACAACTTCTGTACCTTCAACAAACCATTGGTAGCTGAACTCGCCTAAACCATCCTCATCAGCGATGGTGCTAGTATCGACGGTGAGAGTTTGGTCTTCGGTGGCTGTGCCGATGATGATTACGCTACCAGTGGGTAAATCGTTGACATTGGTCATGGCTGCAGTGGCGGCACTGGTAAGTGTTTCGATCGTGCCTTGGCCATCGGTATAACTGACGGTGACGCTGATCGTTTGGCCGACTTCGTTTTGAGTCAGGGTGTAAGTTGGGGCTGTTGCGCCGGTAATGGCAGAGCCTCCGGCTAACCACTGGTAGCTGAACTCACCTAAACCATCTTCATCGGCGATAGTGCTGGTGTCGGCGGTTAGGATTTGATCTTCGGTGGCGGTGCCGGTGATGACCACACTGCCGCTGGGTAGATCGTTGACATTGGTGACGGCTACGGTAGCGGCACTGGTGAGGCTCTCAAGGGTGCCTTGGCCATCGGTATAACTGACGGTGACACTAATCGGTTGACCAACTTCAGCTTGAGTCAATGTGTAAGTTGAGGCTGTTGCGCCGGTAATGGCGGTGCCTCCGGCTAACCATTGGTAGCTGAACTCGCCTAAACCATCTTCATCGGCGATAGTGCTGGTGTCGGCGGTTAGGATTTGATCTTCGGTGGCTGTACCGGTGATGATCACGCTGCCAGTCGGTAGATCGTTGACATTGGTGACGGCTGCGGTAGTGGCACTGGTGAGGCTCTCAAGGGTGCCTTGGCCATCGGTATAACTGACGGTAACGCTAATCGCTGCTCCGACTTCAGCTTGGGTTAATGTGTAAGTTGAGGCTGTCGCGCCGGTAATGGCAGTGCCTCCGGCTAACCATTGGTAGCTGAACTCGCCTAAACCATCTTCATCGGCAAGAGCGCTGGTATCGGAGGTTAGCGTTTGATCTTCGGTGGCGGTGCCGATGATGATTACGCTACCAGTGGGTAAATCGTTGACATTGGTCACGGCTACAGTGGCGGCACTGGTAAGGGTTTCGATCGTGCCTTGGCCATCGGTATAACTGACGGTGACGCTGATCGTTTGGCCGACTTCGTTTTGAGTCAGGGTGTAAGTTGGGGCTGTTGCGCCGGTAATGGCAGAGCCTCCGGCTAACCATTGGTAGCTGAACTCGCCTAGAGCATCTTCGTCGGCAATAGTGCTGGTATCGGCGGTTAGTGTTTGATCTTCGGTGGCTGTGCCGGTGATGGTCACGCTGCCAGTCGGTAGATCGTTGACATTGGTGACGGCTGCAGTGGCGATTGAGGTTAGGCTATCAACATTTCCTTGGCCATCAATGTAACTGACGGTGACACTAATCGGTTGACCGACTTCGTTTTGAGTCAGGGTGTAAGTTGGGGCTGTCGCGCCGGTAATGGCAGAGCCTCCGGCTAACCATTGGTAGCTGAACTCACCTAAACCATCTTCATCGGCGATAGTGCTGGTGTCGGCGGTGAGAGTTTGGTCTTCGGTGGCTGTGCCGGTGATGGTCACGCTGCCAGTCGGTAGATCGTTGACATTGGTGACGGCTGCAGTGGCGATTGAGGTTAGGCTATCAACATTTCCTTGGCCATCAATGTAACTGACGGTGACACTAATCGGTTGACCGACTTCGTTTTGAGTCAGGGTGTAAGTTGGGGCTGTTGCGCCGGTAATGGCAGAGCCTCCGGCTAACCACTGGTAGCTGAACTCACCTAAACCATCTTCATCGGCGATAGTGCTGGTGTCGGCGGTTAGGATTTGATCTTCGGTGGCGGTGCCGGTGATGACCACACTGCCGCTGGGTAGATCGTTGACATTGGTGACGGCTACGGTAGCGGCACTGGTGAGGCTCTCAAGGGTGCCTTGGCCATCGGTATAACTGACGGTGACACTAATCGGTTGACCAACTTCAGCTTGAGTCAATGTGTAAGTTGAGGCTGTTGCGCCGGTAATGGCGGTGCCTCCGGCTAACCATTGGTAGCTGAACTCGCCTAAACCATCTTCATCGGCGATAGTGCTGGTGTCGGCGGTTAGGATTTGATCTTCGGTGGCTGTACCGGTGATGATCACGCTGCCAGTCGGTAGATCGTTGACATTGGTGACGGCTGCGGTAGTGGCACTGGTGAGGCTCTCAAGGGTGCCTTGGCCATCGGTATAACTGACGGTAACGCTAATCGCTGCTCCGACTTCAGCTTGGGTTAATGTGTAAGTTGAGGCTGTCGCGCCGGTAATGGCAGTGCCTCCGGCTAACCATTGGTAGCTGAACTCACCTAAACCATCTTCATCGGCGATAGTGCTGGTGTCGGCGGTGAGAGTTTGGTCTTCGGTGGCTGTGCCGGTGATGGTCACGCTGCCGATCGGTAAGTCGTTGACATTGGTGACGGCTGTGGTGGCGGCACTGGTAAGGGTTTCGATGGTGCCTTGGCCATCGGTATAACTGACGGTGACACTAATCGGTTGACCAACTTCAGCTTGAGTCAATGTGTAAGTTGAGGCTGTTGCGCCGGTAATGGCAGTGCCTCCAGCTAACCATTGGTAGCTGAACTCGCCTAAACCATCTTCATCGGCGATAGTGCTGGTGTCGGCGGTTAGGATTTGATCTTCGGTGGCGGTGCCGGTGATGACCACACTGCCGGTGGGTAGATCGTTGACATTGGTGACGGCTGCGGTAGTGGCACTGGTGAGGCTCTCAAGGGTGCCTTGGCCATCGGTATAACTGACGGTGACACTAATCGGTTGACCAACTTCAGCTTGAGTCAATGTGTAAGTTGAGGCTGTTGCGCCGGTAATGGCGGTGCCTCCGGCTAACCATTGGTAGCTGAACTCACCTAAACCATCTTCATCGGCAAGAGCGCTGGTATCGGCGGTTAGCGTTTGACCTTCGGTGGCGGTGCCGGTGATGGCCACGCTGCCGGTCGGTAGATCGTTGACATTGGTGACGGCTGCAGTGGCGATTGAGGTTAGGCTATCAACATTTCCTTGGCCATCAATGTAACTGACGGTGACATTAATCGGTTGACCGACTTCGTTTTGAGTCAGGGTGTAAGTTGGGGCTGTCGCGCCGGTAATGGCAGTGCCTCCGGCTAACCATTGGTAGCTGAACTCACCTAAACCATCTTCATCGGCGATAGTGCTGGTGTCGGCGGTTAGGATTTGATCTTCGGTGGCGGTGCCGGTGATGACCACACTGCCGGTGGGTAGATCGTTGACATTGGTGACGGCTGCGGTAGTGGCACTGGTGAGGCTCTCAAGGGTGCCTTGGCCATCGGTATAGCTGACGGTGACGCTAATCGCTGCTCCAACTTCAGCTTGAGTCAATGTGTAAGTTGACGCTGTTGCGCTGGTAATGGCAGTGCCTCCGGCTAACCATTGGTAGCTAAACTCGCCTAAACCATCTTCATCTACGATAGCGCTGGTGTCGGCGGTGAGGGTCTCCCCTTGGCTGGCGGTGCCATTGAGCAATAGTGCTCCTGTTGGTGGCGAATTAACAGGCTCAGGCTCAGGCTCAGGCTCGGGTTCGGGTTCGGGTTCGGGCTCGGGCTCGGGCTCGGGTTCGGGCTCAGGCTCAGGCGTAGGCACAAATGGGGTTGTGGGTGTTGGCGGGGTTACTGTTGTTGTCGGCGTTATAGGCGATATCACCGGTAGTTCAAAATTGTTGTTGCTCGCTGTCAAGTCACTGTTTGAGGGCGTGGGGCTACTGTTCGTTGCGGGTGTTGGTGTTGTGGTCTCTGCAACCGCCACTGTTTCATCGGTGATAGCTGTTGTGGTCGTATCGTTTTGAGCGGAAGTTACCGGTTCTTCCGTAGGCTCTGAGGTGGCTGGTGGTTCCGCCGGTGTTGTCTCTGCTGCGACCTCGCTCTCTGCTGGCGGTGGGGGTTCTGCGGCGGCAGTTGTCTCTTCTGGCGGCACTTCGGTTGCGGCTGTTTCTGGTTCGGGGTCGGTTTCAGTTTCGGGCTCTTCTGCGGCCACTTCGCTCTCTGCTGGGGCCTCTTCTGCGACCACTTCGCTCTCTGCCGGGGCCTCTTCTGTAGCTACTTCGGTCTCTGCTGGGGGCTCTTCTGTTGCAATGGCTTCTTCTGGTGCGGCTTCGGTCGCTGCTGGCTCTTCTGTGGGAGGTGCGGTGGTTGTTGCTGTTTCAATCGGGGCCGATTGGGGCGCGTCTGTTTCTGTTATGGCCGCGGCACTCTCGGCGGGCGGGGTTGTCGCTGGGCTTTCAGTTGTTGGGGTATTGGTTGTCGCGACCACGGGGGCGACGGGGTTCTGGCTGGCGATGAGGTTCTCTAGTTGGGGGGAGGAGGCTTCTAGGGTGGTGACGCTTTCGTCACCGCTGGCTAGGGCGGTTATCATCTGCTGTTCTGGGGTCGCGACGCCACTTTCGACGCTGGCGCTCACCGCGGCGATGGTGTCGGCTTCGGTGGTGGCGTTGGTTACCGCCGCTTGTAAGTCGCTGCCACTGGCTAGGGCTTCGGTTAGGGCTTGTTGAAAGGTGCTGTTGTTTGGTGATGCGGGGCGACTCTCTCCTAGTACGGTCTCTATGTTCTCTCCACTCGCTAGGGCATTGGCTAGTTGGCTCTCGGCACTCGGTTGGTTGACCGCTGCGGTGGTGGTGGTCACCGCTTCGGCGACTGCCGCCGCTTCGTTTAGGGCGCTTGCCGGTTCGGCTCCGCTGGCGAGGGCTTCGCTTAGCGCTTGTTGAAAGGCTGCGCCGCCACTCTGTTCTAGCTCGTTGAGTGCCTCTTCGGCGCTCTCGCCACCGCTGGCTAGGGCGGTTAGGAGTGGGTCGCCGTCGGTGAGGGTGCTCTGTTCGGCTGTCGTGGCTGCTGTTTCGGCCGCGATGGCCTGCGCCATTGCTTGTTGAAAGCTGTTACCCTCTTCTAATGCGGCAACTAGGGTATCGGTCAGGGCGCTCTCTTCTGGCAGGGCGCTGCTGTCTCCGCTGGCGAGGGCTTGTAGTTGTGGGTCGGCTTCGCCGCTATCACTGGCCATTTCGGCTTGCTGCTGCTGTTCTATGTTTGTCTCTGCGCTGTTAATCGCCTCGTCTATGCCGATGTCGCTCTCTGCCGAGAGCGATTGGCTCAGTTCGGTCGCCATTTGGGTTATCTGGTCTGGACTGAGGTCGGGAAATTGGGTCTGTAGCTGCTGTTGGAGATTTTCACCCGATGCTAGGGCCATCAGTAGTGCGTCGCTCGCTGAGAGTGGTTGCGCCGACCCACTATCGGCTTGGTCCATCTCGGCGGCGGCAGCCTCTGCCTCGGCAAGGGCGGCATCGATGTCGGCCCCTGAGCTAATCGCCTGTTGTAGCTGTTCGGTAAAGGTGCTGCTATCGGTCTCACCTTGGGCTTGTTGAAGCTGCTGTTCGACATCTTCGCCGCTTGCAAGGGCATCGAGTAGGCTCCCCTCGCGGCTCTCGCTCTCCACTTCGGCAAGTAACTGCTGCGCTAGCTGCTGTTCAGCAACCGCCTGTTGTAGTGCCTCTCCCGGAAGCTCCCCTTGCGAGAGCTGTTCGGCGATGCGGTTGATTAAGCTATCGCTGTCCAGAGTGGCATCGATGATCCCTTGCTGCTGTAGCGCCTCTATCACCTCCTCTAGCGCTTCGCCATTGGCTAGGGCGGTGAGGAGTTGCAGTTCACTCTCCTGTTCAAGCACTTCTGCATCTATGTCTGTGATGGCGTTGGCCGACGGTGGGGGCTCGTCGGTGACCGCCGCTGTGGCTGGAGGGGTAACATTTTGCAGCAGTATGCCCGCGCCACTATCGAGCGCGACAAATTGGCTTGTTTCGCCACCGCTTTGCACTATTTGCAGGGTCGGGGCGATATCGGCGTTAAAGTAGTTCTCTACGCTGTACCGTTCGCCATTAGGCCCTTCAATCACCAGATGGCCCTCTTCCCGATAGGTTTGGGTGGCATTGGCGGTCCACGCGGGTAGTTCAACGATATTGCTCATCTACGGTATCCTGCTATTCAATAGCTCAACAGTTCGGCATCAGCTCGATTAAGATTGGGTGAAGGTATAGGAAAGTATAGTATAGATTGGCTTGTTCAAGATGAGATGGGGTTCAAAAAATTTGGCGTGTTCATTGGCACCATTAAAACGCACCAAAGTGGTGCGGCTGCACCAAAAGTACCCATTTTTATCAATCTCTACTTGCCTAAAGTGGCCAGCTTGGGCTATTTTGGTGCTGGCACAGTTTGTGCTGGTAGCTTATGACCGAAACTCAACGGCCCTAGAGGGCCGATTTAGCCAAACCCCAGTCTAACCTGCAATGGAGGACCTAAATGTCAGCAGATAGCGCAATGAAGTTAATTAAAGATAGCGGTGCCAAATTCATCGACTTTCGTTTTACCGATACTCATGGTAAAGAGCAACATGTTACCGTCCCCATCAGTCAGGTTGATGAGGATACCTTTGCTGACGGTAAGATGTTTGACGGCTCCTCTATTCAGGGGTGGAAAGGGATTAACGAATCGGACATGATTTTAATGCCCGATCCGACAACTGCAGTGGTCGATCCCTTTGCCGAAGAGACGATGGTGAATATTACCTGCGATATCGTCGAGCCCTCAACCATGGAGGGGTATGACCGCGATCCCCGCTCTGTCGCCCGCCGCGCTGAAGAGTATCTAAAATCGACCGGCATCGGTGATAGGGCTCTATTTGGCCCCGAGCCGGAGTTTTTTATTCTCGACGATGTTCGTTGGGGTGCCGATATGAGCGGCTGCTTCGTTAAAATCGACTCTGAAGAGGCCGAATGGAACTCCGAGCGGGTCTATAACGATGGCAACATGGGCCACCGTCCGGGGGTTAAGGGGGGCTATTTTCCGGTTCCTCCGGTCGATTCGCTACACGACATTCGCGCGGCGATGTGTCTGGCGATGGAGGATATGGGCCTTGAGGTCGAGGTTCATCACCACGAAGTCGCGACCGCAGGTCAGTGCGAAATCGGTACTGGCGCTAATACATTGGTGCGTAAAGCCGATGAGGTGCAGTTATTAAAATATTGTGTTCACAATGTCGCCCACAGTTTTGGCAAAACCGCCACCTTTATGCCTAAGCCGCTAGTCGGTGATAATGGCTCTGGAATGCATGTCCACATGTCTATCGCTAAAGGGGGCGACAATGTCTTCGCTGGTAACGAGTATGGTGGGATGAGCGAGACAGCCCTCTACTATATCGGCGGCATTATTAAGCATGCTCGGGCGCTAAACGCCTTCGCTAATGCGTCAACTAACTCCTACAAGCGACTGGTTCCCGGCTTTGAAGCACCGGTTATGCTCGCCTACTCGGCGCGTAACCGCTCTGCCTCCATCCGTATTCCTTGGGTTAATAGCCCGAAAGCGCGTCGTATTGAGGTTCGCTTCGGCGATCCAACCGCTAACCCCTATCTCTGCTTCGCAGCCTATCTAATGGCCGGTCTGGATGGTATTCAGAACAAAATTCACCCCGGTGAGGCGATGGATAAAGATCTCTACGATCTACCGGCAGAGGAGGCAAAAGCGATTCCGACCGTCTGCCATAGCTTTGACCAAGCCTTAGAGGCGCTCAATGGCGATCGCAGCTTTCTGACCGCCGGTGGGGTCTTTAGCGACGATATGATTGACGCCTATATTAATCTTAAAATGGATGAGGTCACTCGGATACGAATGACTACCCATCCGATTGAGTTCGATATGTACTACTCGGTTTAGCTATATGCGACTGTCGTAACTACCGACGCCTACTGTTACGACACTCTCCTTACAAGCGCCTCTCACGGGGCGCTTTTTTTAGGGAAGCTGTTATGACCGAAAAAGAGGTAAAAAATAGCTGCCGCCAGGTACTCGATATTCTCCAGTCGGCGGTTTTACTATTCGATAACCGGTTGATGTTGCGCTATCTGAACACCACCGGCGAGATGGTGCTCGGCGTCAGTATGCGTCGGGTATCAGCTATGTCGGCGTTAGAGCTGCTGCAAGATAGTGACTTAGTTGCGCTAATGGAGCAGGCGCTACAGGAGGGTAACCCGATTGCCCGTCGCGGTATCACTCTACGGCGACTCCATGGTGGCGATATTACCGTCGATTTAATGGCGATTCCCACCTATGAGGTGAGCGATGCCCAAGAGTTGATTGTCGAAATAACCCAAATTGATCGCCGCCTGCGCATTACTCGCGAAGAGGGGCTGATGGCGATGAATCAGGCCACTCGGGTCTTAGTACGCGGGCTCGCCCACGAAATTAAAAATCCCCTCGGTGGCGTGAGGGGTGCCGCGCAGCTATTAGAGCGCGAGCTGCATGACGAGGAGCTAAAAGAGTACACCCAAGTGATTATTCGTGAGGCGGATCGGCTTCAGGAGCTTATTGATCAGATGCTCGGCCCTAAATCGCCGCCGGTACGACGAATGATCAGTATCCACGAAGCGCTAGAGCGGGTCAGGCAGATCGTTAAGGCCGATTTTCCCACCACACTAGAGATCATTCGCGACTACGATCCCAGCATTCCGGAGTTAATGGCCGATCTAGATCAGCTCATTCAGGCGCTAATGAATCTAGCCCGTAACGCTGCCCAAGCGGTCAACGGCAACGGCAGAGTCACCCTGCGTACCCGAGCGGTACACCAGTTCACCATCGGCAACCAGATCCATAAACTGGTAGCGAAGATCGATATTATCGATAACGGCCCCGGTATCGACAAAGATATTAGTGAGAGTATCTTTTTACCGATGATCTCCAGTAAACGGGAGGGCACCGGACTCGGCCTGCCGATTGCCCAGTCACTCATTAATCTCCACAACGGCCTGATTGAGTGGCAAAGCCGCGCGGGACACACCCAATTTACGGTGCTGTTGCCGATTATTACCACGCCTATATCGAGCAAAACAGGAGAGAGAGATGGATGCACAACTGTGGATTGTCGATGATGATCGCTCCATTCGTTGGGTGCTAGAGAAGGCGCTCAAACAGGCTGGCCTACGGGTCAAGAGCTTTGAGAGCGGCGAAGAGACGCTAGCCCTCCTCTCCCGACAGCAGCCCGATGCTATTATTAGCGATATTCGGATGCCGGGAATGAACGGCTTTGATCTGTTAGAGCAGATTAACCGGCAGTGGCCCGAGATTCCGGTGATTATTATGACCGCTCACTCTGATCTCGATAGTGCGGTCTCCTCCTATCAGGGGGGGGCTTTTGAGTATCTCCCCAAACCGTTTGATGTCGATGTGGCGGTCGAGCTCGCCAACCGCGCCATAGAGTTTCGCAAAGAGCAGCAACATACCCCCCTACCAGAGAGCTTCACTAGCGCCGAAATTATCGGTGAAGCCCCCTCCATGCAGGAGGTGTTTCGCGCTATCGGCCGTCTCTCCGGCTCCCATATCACAGTGCTGATTAATGGCGAATCGGGTACCGGCAAGGAGCTAGTCGCCCACGCCCTACACCGCCACAGCCCCCGCTCTAAACAGCCCTTTATCGCTATTAATACCGCCGCTATCCCCAAAGATCTGCTCGAATCAGAGCTGTTTGGCCATGAACGGGGAGCCTTTACCGGTGCTAACTCCACCCGTGAAGGTCGCTTTGAGCAGGCAGATGGCGGGACGCTATTTCTAGATGAGATTGGCGATATGCCGGCTGAGCTACAGACGCGACTTTTGCGAGTTCTCTCCGATGGCCAGTTCTATCGAGTCGGTGGACGCCAACCGCTGCGGGTCGATGTGCGCGTTATTGCCGCGACCCACCAAAATCTGGAGCAGCGGGTGCTAGAGGGGCGGTTTCGGGAAGATCTGTTCCACCGCCTCAATGTCATTCGCATCCATATCCCCTCCCTGCGCGAGCGGCGGGAGGATATTCCACTGTTAATTAAATACTTTATGCAGCAGGCTGCCGAAGAGCTCAAGGTCGATGCCAAGCGAGTCAACTCCGAAGTGCTGCACTACCTCTCTCGCCTCGACTGGCCGGGTAATGTGCGCCAGCTACAAAATAGCTGTCGCTGGCTGACGGTGATGTCGCCGGGGCAGGAGGTGCGACTCGACGATCTACCGCCGGAGTTGCGACAACAGCGACAGACTCAAACTGCCGTAACCGAGAGCACCGCCCTGATGCCAGCGCCTCGCCTAGCTAGCAAAGATAGCGATAATAGCTGGCTCCCACCGCTTAGGCGATGGGCACAGCAGCAGCTAGAGCGGGGCCATCACGATCTCCTTAACCTAGCCCTCCCCCAGTTCGAACGAACCTTAATTGAGGTCACGCTACAGCAAGTTGGCGGCCGAAGGCAGGAGGCGGCGCGGCTGCTCGGTTGGGGGCGAAATACCCTAACTCGAAAGATCAAAGAGCTGGGAATGGATTGATCCGCTACGATGGGTCTATAATGGCGCTCCTTTAACGACCACAAGCTTTTAACGACCACAGCCGACACCATTGCCCTCGACCGCCACCACCGATTGCCCCCCGCTGCTCGCCGATGCCGTGCGTCCGGCCGTCGTCGAGCTAATGCGCCAAGGGGTCGTGCTCGCCGCCAAACGACCCTCACAGTTTGAGCAGCTACAGCGCCACCTACCGCAAGTGCGCCACTATCTCGCCACTCTGTGGCTAGAGGTGGTGCTAGATGAGAGCGCCGGCATTGCGCTATTACAACAGCAACTCAGTAGTGAAGCAAAGGAGAGCCACCCCGAACTGATCCCCCCTCGCCCCCTAACTCTCTACGATACGCTGCTACTGCTGGTGCTACGACGCCACTTTCAGCAACGAGAAACGGCGGGGGAGGAGCAGATCACTATCGATATTGAGCAGATAGAGAGCCAGTTACTCCCCTTTCTCCCACTCACTAACAGCGCCCGCCAAGATCGGCGCAAATTGAGCGGCGCGTTAGAACGGCTGCGGGAGAGGAAGATTATCCAGCCACTGCGCAGTGAGTCGGGTCGTTACGAAATTACCGCCGTTATTCGCTATGTCGTTGGCGCTGAATTTCTGCAACAGCTACTGCTTGAGTATGAGCAGCTACTCCCCGCCTCCTCCGCCCCCCCCTCGCGCCTCTGAACTCGCCATGCAGAGCGATCTCTTCAGTCGTGACCAGATCCGCCTCGCCGAGCTATCGCTCTGTAACTGGGGCTCGTTTCATGGACTGCACCAGATTCGCATCGATCCGCAGGGGACACTCATTACCGGTGATAACGGCTCCGGTAAATCGACCCTCATTGATGGCCTCATGGCGCTGCTGCTACCGGCCGGTCAGACCAGTTTTAATATCGCCGCAGCTCAAGGTGATCGCCACGATCGCTCGCTAGTGACCTATATTCGCGGCAGCTACGGCACCGCCCACGACGGCTCCCGCACTCAGACCCTCTATAAACGGCCAGGGGCGGTAGTCACCGGCGTGAGCGCCCTCTATCGTCGCGATAACGGCAGCGTTATTACCTTAACGGCACTCTTCTGGTTTACCCAATCGAGCCACGCTTTAAGCGATTTAAAACGGCTCTATCTGGTCGCCGTCGAACCTCTCTCGCTACAGACACTGCTACAGCACTTTGGCGAAGGGGAGAGTCGCCAATTGAAACAGAGACTGCGCAATAGCCCCAATAGGCAGCTATTTGATACCTTTAGTGACTATCAAGAGTGCTACTGCCGCTACCTATCGCTCCATAATCGTAACGCCCCAGCGCTGCTCTCGCGGGCACTAGGGTTAAAAAAGATCGACAATCTGACCCAACTCATTCGCGATCTGGTGCTAGAGCCGAGTGGCGTCAGCCACGATGCACGCCAAGTGGTGGCCGAATTTGACGATCTGGTGCTTATCCACCGCCAGCTCGAAGATGCCCGCAATCAGCGCGATACGCTGCAGGAGCTACCGGCGCTGCACCACCACATTAGCAGCGCCGAGGAGCAGCTACAGCAGCTACAGGCCGAACGCCGCGCACTGAGCGTCTATCTTAGCGAGCAGGCACAGCGGCTGTGGCAACAACGCATCGACGATATCACCCTACAGCAGCAACGGCAGCAGCAGCAGATCGAACAGCAACAGCAGCAGGAGTCCGATCTTGCCGACAGAGTTGAGCAGCTTCACGCCGCCTTTTTAAGCCGTGGCAGTGAGCAGTTACAGCAGTTGCGGCTCGAACTCGACCACGCTAGCGCCGAACAGCAGCGCATCGCCCGCCAAGCCAAACGCTATCAGCAGCTCGCCGTGCAGCTAGAGCTTAACCCCGAGCTCGAACCGACACTATTTCAGCGCCAGCAGCAGGCGGCATTAGCGTCGATAACGGCCCTTGAGCAGCAGCGCCAGAGTCTGCTACAACAGCTCCCCGACACTCGGTTAGCCCTACAGCAGCAGCAGCGTGAACTCAGTCAGCTTGAAGAGCAGATAGAGAGCCTCACCTCTCGTCCCGACTCGAATATCGCCCTGCCCTATCAGCAGTTTCGGCAGCAGTTAGCCTCTGAATTGGCGCTAGAGCCACCGCAGCTCCCCTATCTCGGTGAGCTCATCGCGGTCGCCGAGGATCAATCGCTATGGCAGGGGGCGATCGAACGGGCTCTTCAGCCACTGGCCACGCGACTACTTCTCGAAAAGAGCCGCTACGAAGAGGCGATTCGCTGGCTCAATCAGCACCACAGCGGACTCCATATCACCCTACAGCGTGTCGATATGGAGACTCTGCCCACTGCCCCGCCCACTTGGCGAGCCGACGGTATCCTCTGCCGTCTGCGTTGGCGAGAGCACCGCTATACCCGCTGGCTACAGCACTTTTTGGGCGCTGTTGACTACCACTGTGTTAATGGGCCGAGCGAACTAGCATCGCTCCCCTTTTCGATCACCCCCTCTGGCCTCATTCAGCACGAAGCGGGTCAGCTAGAGAAGCGCGATCACTCGCCTATCGACGATCAGCGCACTTGGCAGCTCGGCTTTGAGACCCACGATCGCCTGCCACTGCTACAGCAGGATCGACAGCAGTTACACCAGCAGATAGCCGCGCTACAGCAGCAGTGTCAGGCGGCGGATCGGCTCCTACAACAGCAGGATGAGCGCCTGCTGCAGTGGCAGCAGCTACTCACCATCGAGTGGGACGATATCGATCTGCCGCGAATTGAGAGACGCTATCAGCAGCAACAGCTAGATCTGGAAAAGTTAGCCGCTGCCGAAGAGGGTGCCACCACCGCACGGCAGCAGTGGCAGGAGGCGAAGCAGCAGCTCAAACAGCAGCGGGAGGCGATCCGCCGCCACATCGCTCGTAGCGGCCTACTACAAGGCTCACTCGATGAGGCGGGTAAACATCAGCAGCGAGCCGCCACCGCCGCCGCCACCACCGATCCCCTCGATGCGGCTAGTCGAGAGGCCCTTATTGAGCGCATAGGCGAACTGACGCTACCGCAGTTAGATCAGATCCGCGATATTGAACAGCAGCAGCGGCACGAGCTAGAGCAGCGCGAAAATCGCGCCCGCAACCGCCTCCAGAGCTATAGCCGCCGAGCGGTGGCAGTCATGGTCACCTATCGGAAACAGTGGCCAACCATTGCCGCTAGCTGGGGCAGCGATCCTGAGGCGATTACCGACTATCTGCAACAGCTACAGCGGCTAGAGCAGGAGGGGCTACCTAAGCTGGTAGAGCAGTTTCGGCGGCGGCTCACTCTCCACACCACCCAATCGCTAGCTAACATTCGCTCCCGTATTGAGGCTGAACGGGAAGATATCGCCGATCGCATTAACACCATCAATCGGGTACTAGCCCGTACCGAATTTCGTCCCGGCACCCATCTGCGACTCGGCAGTGAGATCGAGGAGTATGACTTCGTGCGCCGCTTTAACCGCCAGCTAGAGCAGCTTCTAGCCCCTACCGAACCGGAAGATCAGGAGGCGCACTACCATCAGCTACAGAAGGTGGTGAGTCAACTCGACAAAGCGACCGCCAACCAGCCACCGACGCTAGAGAGTCTGCGTCTGCTCGATCCGCGTTATCAGCTCAGCTTCTATGCCGAAGAGATCGACACCGATGGCGTAGTTAAAGATCGACTCACCTCCTCTAGCGGTAAGTCGGGCGGTGAGAAGGAGTCGTTCGCCGGCACCATCGTCGCCGCTAGCCTCGCCTATGTTCTCACCCCCGATGGCGGCGAACAGCCTATCTACTGCACCGTTTTTCTCGATGAGGCCTTCTCTAACAGCGCCGAGGCGGTCAGTCGCCGAGTGCTGCGAGTCTTTCGGGAGTTAAAGCTCCATGTCAATCTGATTACCCCGTTCAAAAATCTCAATTTAGCGCGAGAGTCGGCCCGCTCGCTCATTATTGTCGAACGCGATAGCGCAACCCATGAGAGCCGCAGCTGTGAGGTGACGTGGGAGGAGATTGAAAAGAAGCCATAGTCACGACAGTTCAAAGCCTATTACCGAGACATCATCACGGCGCGACTCCTCACCGCGATAACGGTTCATCTCCTCAAATAGATAGCCTCCCACCCGCTCTATCGGCAGTGAACGACTCTGTAGCAGCAGCTCTTTAAACCGTTTTTTGCCCATCATGCGCCGTTTTTTACCGCCGACCTGATCTAAAATGCCATCACTGCTCATCACAAAGCGGCGTCCAGGGCGCTGTTCGAGACTGCGATTATTAAACAGCACTCCCATTGAGACGCCACGATAGCCGATACCGCACTTATCCCCCTTAACCTCCACCACTTCGTCGTGGTCACTATCGAGATAGAAGAGGGAGAAGCGGGCGCCGGCAAAGATTAGCTCGCTACCTTGATCGGGGATAAATAGCACCCCTAACTCAATGCCGTCATCCGACTCCCCCTCGGGTAGATCCTGTCCGAGTGACTGCTGCATATAGCGGTGCATATAGCCGATGAGTGAGGCGGGCGAGCCGGGGGGGGCCATGTCGATCGCATTTTCAAACGCGCCGTTAGCAATGAGGGTCATAAAAGCGCCCGGCACTCCATGGCCGGTACAGTCCCCTAACACAATGTAGCGCCCCTTAAGCCACTGTCGCATCCAGTAGATATCCCCCCCGACGACATCGCGCGGCTCCCAGAGAATAAAGTGTTTAGGCAGCAGTTTGCGCCGCTGCGCTTCGCGCGGCAGCACTGAACGCTGAATGCGGCTGGCGTATTGAATAGAGCCGGTTAAGATCTCCATCACCGAGCGCATCTGCTGTTCGCTCTCGGCTAGCTCTGCCGTTCTTTCAGCAACTCGATGCTCTAAAGTGTGGTTAAATTGGCGCAGTGCCTCCTTTTGGCGCTCAATATCGGCCGTTTTGAGCGCGACTAGCCGGTTAAGGCGGTAGTTGTTGTAGAGGATTAACAAAATCACCACCAACACCCCGAGCCCTATCTTGAACACTAGCTGGTAGTCGAGCTCCTCCCCCACCTTCAACCCAACCCAGCGGTAGCGAATGGTATCCATTTCGCTCTCTGGAATCGCCGCAATCGCCTTATTAAGCACCGAGAGCGCCTCGGGGGGGAGCTGCTGCGACAGTGCGATATGGAGTTGACGCCTCTTATCGAGCCGCAGCGCCACTTTTAGGTTATAGATCCCCTGCTGGTTCATAATGTAGCTCATCACTTCAAGATTGCCGATAAAGGCATCGATCGTGTTATCGAGTAGCTGCTTAACGCCGTTATGCGTCCCTTTGATCGGCATAACGATTATCTCAGGGTGGTTTTGCCTGATTAGGTGGTGTACCGAAATGCCATCGGGTACGCCAACCCGCAGCCCCTTCAGATCCGATAACTCGCTAATGAACTCAGCATCGTGGTGCATTACCACCCCATCGTTTAGCTCAATCGTGGTGGAGCTAAAGTCGAGAAACTGCTCCCGCTCAGGGGTTCGACTCACCGCAGCGAGCATATCGACCTGACCGGTTCGTGCCAACTCTACCGACTCAGGCCACCTCTCAGTGGGCACTAATTCAAAGCGAATACTGGAGATTTCACCTATTTTTTGCAAAATATCGGCCATCATCCCCTCGTAGCGCGGCCCCTCGTCGGTCGCGGTAATCGCCTCTATCGGTAACCAGTTAGGATCGACGGCAAAGCGCAGCAGCGGCTTGTCGATTAACCACTCTCGCTCCCGATCAGTCAGCTCTAGTGTCGCCGTTCCCCGCTCGATGGTACTCATCCAGTTTTGTGAGATCTGTCGCCGATCTACCGGTGAGATCGCCTTAATCGCTAATGAGATGATCTCCGCTAGCTCAGGGTAGTCGCTGCGGGTCGCCATGTGTAGACGGATCGGAGAGCGCCCCGGCACTAAATTATTGATCACAATTCCAGAGAGAAAGTGCTGTTCCATCGTGTAGGTAGTCGAGGGGTTATCATTAATAAACGCCTCCACCTGCCCCGATTTGACCTGTCGCAGCCCCTCCAGAATCGTCTCACTCTGCAACAGCTCAATTTGGGGATGGTGCTGTTGTAACCAGTCAACAATCGCATACCCTTTCACAACCGCGACTCTCTGCCCATAGAGCGACTCTAATGAGTGGATAGGCTCTCTGTCGCTACGGGTAAAGAAGTAGTCCGATAGCGAGAGGTAGGAGTGGGTAAAGTTAAACTTTTTTGCCCGCTCGGGTGAGAAGTAGATCGCCGGCAACATATCGATCTCCCCCTGTTCGAGGGCTATGAGCAGCTCATTCCAGCTTCTACCGGTCTGAATATCAAACTTAAAGCCGATCAGCCCCTCAAGTCGCCGTAGGTAGTCGTTAGCCAATCCTTGGTGCTCACCGCTTTCATTGACAAAATCGAACGGCGCCCAGTCGAGTTCACCGCCCACCCGAATCGTGGGGTGGCTCTCTATCCAGCGCTGCTGTTCAGCGCTTAAACCCGCCAGCCGGCTCTGCTTCCCTAGCCAGCGCTGACGGATCTCTCCCATTTCCACCATCGTCGTCGCCTGTAGCGCTTTAGAGAGGATTGAGTGGAGTTCGGGGTTATTTTTGCTAACGGCCAGATAGAGCTCGGCTGAGCTATCATCAGCTTGAAACTTAGCACGCGGCTCAAGATCGGCCATCATCATCTGATTGATAGCGTAGTCGAGGACAATGCGTGAGCCGATAGTCGCTTCAGCTCGGCCATAGAGCACCGCCTCCAGCGCCTCTTGGACATTATTGACCACAAGCCGCTGCACAAGCGGGTAGTTATCGAGCAAAATACGATCAATCCAAAAACCATCGACAACAGCCACTTTTTTGCCATTTAGCGAGTCAATATCGCTGATATCCCCCCTATCTTTACGGGCATAGATAACGGTTGGATTCTCGGCATAGCTGCCAACATAGTCGAGATAGGCCTGGCGCTGTTCGGTTTTGGCGATATTGAGCATGACATCAATATCACCCAAAAAGGCTTGATTGAGCAGCTCGTTCCACTCCCCCGAGACAAACGCTAGCCGCAGCCCCGCCTTCTCAGCTAGATGGCGCATTAGATCGATAGAGAGACCGCGCGGCTGGCCATTGTCGTTAAAGTTAAACGGTGGCCAGTTATTTTCGTTATGGACTCTAACCGGCGCGTGGTTAGCAAGCCACGCCTGCTCTGCTGCGGTCAACAGCAGCTCCCCCTCTGCCGGCAGGTAGCAGAGCTCAACCCGACCAATCGTCTCGCCATCGTAGTCGATAGCGGCTAGCTGCCGCTGTAGCGGCGCGACACACCCCTCGGAGGGGGGCTCACCGTAGGGGTAGTGCCAAAAGAGTGTCTCATCGACCGCATCGATAATCGCCACACTGTGAATCTGCGGCTTATCGGATAGATAGGGGGGGATTACCTGCCCCGGGCCATCACGATTCAGTTCAAACAGATAGCCGGCGACCATACTGGCGAGCGCCTCAGCCTGCTGCTGTCCGGCAGCCGCGACACCGCTTAGCAGTGGTAATAGTAGTAGTAGCGCCAGTCGCTGACACAAACTAGTCATCTAAGTTCAGGCCGGCATTAAGTCGGTCGAGAAAGGCATCCTCCACCTGCTGGGAGCAGATAAGGTAGCGGCTATTGCCCTCCGGCATCCCCTCTAGCGGCTTAACGCTTAGCCGCTCTCGTTCGGGGTGCTGCTGTAGCAGCTCATCGCTCTTCTCTCGGCTAATAAACATATAGTCAGCGCGTCGTTTCGCTATCATCGACATCATGGTGATATTGTCGGTACCGGTCTGACGCACCTTAACTCCCGACTCAACTAGACGAGTATCGATAAACTGCCCATAGGAGTAGGAGGTTTTGATTAGGGGGAGTAACGCCGTGTCGGCAAAGAGATCATCGACCGAGTGGATGGTACTAAAGCGGCCATTGCTACGATGAATCAGTATCGCCATCGGCCTATCCCGATAGAGTGGCTGACTATATTTAGCATACTGCTCCCGTTCGCTGTTTTTAAACCAGCCGACGGCGCAGAGAGCCGCTTGATTAGCTTTAATCTCGTGCAGATGGCGTTTGGAGGGCTTTTCGGTGAGCTGATAGGCGAGCCCCCCCCGCTCTAGCGCTACCATGAGCGGTGTCGCTACCCTGCCGCTGAGGGAGTCGCCCTCTTTGATGACAAAGGGGGGACGCGCCTCATAGACAATCTCTACCGATAGCGGCTCTGCCTGACTCGCTCCTATGAACCATAAAAAAGCGAATAGTAGGTATCTCATCGTGACTCCCTCACAGGGTTGATATAAAAATCTTAGGCGGGTTTAGCCTCAGGTCGCTGTAACAGCTTGTCGATATCGACCCCATCGATCTGATCGGGGTGGAGAAAACGACGCGCATAGTCGAGATAGGCACCGCTGGTTAAAAAGAGCTCAAATAGATCCGCATCAATGTGTTGATCGTTACGCATAAAACTCATAATGCGCAGCGACTCAGAGAGGGGTTTGGCCTTTTTGTAGGGCCTATCTGAGGCGGTCAGCGCCTCAAAGATATCGGCAATCGCCATGATCCGCGCCTGTACCGACATATCGGCCTTGGTCAATTGGCGCGGGTAGCCGGTACCTATCATCGTCTCGTGGTGGTTACAGGCGATATGGGGCACCTGACTTAAATTACGCGGAAAGGGGAGTTGATCGAGCATAATCACCGTTTGAATCATGTGCTCATTAATTTTATAGCGCTCTTCGCTATTGAGCGTCCCTTTCGGAATCGAAAGGTTGTAGAGCTCCCCGGTGTTATTGAGATATTTAGGCGCTTGCATCTTAAAGCCATAAGCCTCCATGCGATATGGCAGCTCACCTTTAGGATAGGGAAACAGATGCTCCTTTTTGTCGCTAATCAGCTTTTCGGTAGCCGGTAGCCGTTTTTTAACGACGCCCTGCAACCGAAACTCCTCATCTTGTGACAGCCCGAGCCGATCATCAAAGTAGCGCGTCCACTCGATAGCGGCAATCGCCCTAAGCCGTTCGACTCGTTCGGGCACCATAAACTCCCCGCCGACATTACACTCAGCGACAAAGGCAAAATCGTCCTGTAGCTGCTGCAACCGCTCACCTAACTGCTGCTCAAGCGCCCGCTTATCCCCCCCCTCAAGCTGCGCTTGTAGCGCCTCTAGCTGATAGTCGCGATGTTTAATCTCAAACCGCTGCCGAACTTCGTGAATACGGTTATAGATGGTCTCTAGCTTGGTCGCCTTATCCATCACATAGTCAGGGGTAGTTACCTTACCGCAGTCGTGCAGCCAGGCGCCAATCTCAAACTCGCGCCACTGCTCCTCGCTCATATCGAACTCAGCAAAGAGACCCTCTTCAGTTTCACACGCCGCTTGTGCTAGCAGTTTGCCTATCTCCGGTACCCGTTCGCAGTGGCCGCCAGTGTAGGGCGATTTGGCGTCAATCGCCGAGGCGGTCAGTTTGATAATCGAGTCGAGCAGCCGCTCCTGTGAGGTAACTAGCTCCTGATTTTGGTGGGCAACAGCGGCTTGGGAGGCGAGCGCACCGACCATCTCCACCATCTCTTCGGTAAAGGGAACGGTGCGCCCCCCGCTACTTTTACGGGCGTTAATTAGCTGTAAGACCCCAATCGTCTCCCCTCCGCGCGGCTTTAGCGGTACCGCCATGAGCGATAGCGTGCGATAGCCGTTATCGATATCAAACTGATGCTGCGCCTGATGGTCAAAATCGACGCTCTCGTAGCTATTGCCAACCCGAACCGTCCTCTCGGTCAGTACCGCATGGGCGACCATATTGAAGTAGTTAGGCTGCATGGTCACAGGATCACGCAGCGTAACCACCGGTAGCTGTACCGGTAGTTCGCTGGTGCCGCCACGATGCATATCGAGCGTATCGTAGGAGACAATCTGCGGTTCAAGGCGATTATCGAGGGTACGAATATAGAGCGTTGCCCCATCGGCATGGGTTAACTCTTTAGCGCCGGCGAGAATCATCTCGCTAAAACGGACTGAATTCTGCTCTAGCGAGAGCGAAATCCCTAGGCTCACTAGCCGCTCTAGTTTCGCCTGACTTATCTCTAGCGCCCGCGTGCGCTCTCGCACCTTCTCTTCTAGTAGATCGGCGTGTTTCTCCAGTTTAGCGTGCGTCTGCTCTAGCTCGACCTGCTGCGCCTGAATTTTGGCATTCGCCTCCTTTAACCCCTCCTCACTACGATCACTCATGTGCACTAGACGATTAGAGGTCTTATAGAGTTTTTTATACTCCTTCAGTAGCGCAGCGTAGGCGGGACGAAACGCACTCTCATTAAGTTCACTCTTTAGCAGCTCGTCACTATCACTAATCACCTGCTGCTCATCGGCAAAGGGTTCAAAGGCCATCGCTATCTGCTCGCGCGTATCCCGCTACCCATCTTTAACCACTAGGTTAAAGGTAGCGTGCTCTAAATCTTCGCCAAACTCCTCCCCCATCTCCTCCATGTTGTCATCATCCTCCCGATAGTACCAGTTGAGGGTCACTTGGCGACTCTCTGCCGCCTCATCGAGCATATCAAATAGGGTCATAATGATTTTAGCGCTGCTGCTATTAAAGTAGATGAGTTCAAAGTTAAAGGTAATCTCCCGTTCAAGCTGCGACTCCAGATAGTCGCGCAGCTTACCCATCGCCTCCTCATAGGTTTCAGAGATATCCTCAGGGTAGGACTCCCCTTTGAGTGAGAAGGTACCCTCGCTAAAACAAAAATCGATTTCAGGCGATCTTTCGGTTGCCTCAATGTAAATATTGTCCATTACTTTACCTTAGAAATGACAGACTTAAACAAAAGCTTTAAGACTTAAATAGCTATAGTCGCTATCTATCGGCTCAATATCGTAGATAAATGACTTTGCCCTCCGGGCAATATCGATAAAACCGACCCCAGCTCCTTTACTCCCCTCAGGAGTCTCACCGCGCAGGGCCTCTCTATAGAGCTGCTTTAACTCCGCGCCGGAGAGGGAGAGGATATGCTCCAAATTACCACTTAACTTCGGCGCTTCATCACTGCGAATCATATTTGAGCAGGTGACAAAGTACTCTCCCTCTAGCTCACCTATCATCGCTAGGCCGTAACGGCTATCGAGCATTAAAGCCGTCTTCTCTGTCGGTTCAACGCTATAGCGAATCACATTTTGTACCTGCTCGACAAAGAGGTGAAAGACCGTTCTAGCAACCTTCTTATCGACCTCATCCTGCTCTAGCTTACCACGCAGCTGATTACCGATAGAGGCGAGCAGATCTTCAGAAATAAAACCGCAGTAGCAGAAGATAACCCCCTCCCGCTGTAGCTGTTCTCGAAACTCTATCATTCTTCGGGCTAATCTCTCTTCGCTCATAACGCTCCCCTAACTCTCTTATTTTCTGATACATTAAGTTAAAAAAATATATAAAACACATGGTTACACCCCATATAGCCACCTTTCTCCCTCTCAAGTGGCGGCTATTATCGCACTACATGCGCACCTGTGGCAACTATTTAAACCATTGCTAAATCGTGCCAGCTTAGGCAAGATCGCCCCTCTAGCCCCCGCCCCGTCCCCTTCGATAACCACAGCGACAGGAGCAGTTACACATGTCATTCGACCTCGGTATTATCATGGATCCCATTGAGTCGATTAAGGTGGCCAAAGATAGCTCGCTAGCGATGCTGCTCGCGGCGCAGCAGCGTGGTTGGCGTCTCTACTACATGACACTGGATCAGCTATGGCAGGAGGAGGGGGTGAGCTATGGCCGTATGCGCCAGCTAGCGGTGAAGGACGACCCTAAGCAGTGGTATCGCTGGGGGGATACCCTCTCGCAGCCGCTATCGCGACTCGATCTTATTCTGATGCGAAAAGACCCACCGTTCGATCTGGAGTATCTCTACGCCTGCCACTTTCTACAACAGGCCCAGAGCGAAGGGACGCTCATCGTCAACCGCCCTCAGAGCCTGGCGATGGCCAACGAAAAGCTCTTTATCGGCCACTTCCCCCACTGCTGTGCGCCGACACTGGTGAGCCGCTGTGCGACTCACATTCGCACTTTTTTAGAGCAGCAGCAGGCGATTGTGGTCAAACCACTCGATAGCATGGGGGGGGCCTCCGTCTTTAAGCTCACCCCAGAAGATAGCAATGTGAGTGTCATTTTAGAGACCCTCACCCATCATGGTCGTCGGCAAATTATGGCCCAGCGCTATCTACCCGAGATTAGTCAAGGCGATAAACGGATTCTGTTAATTGATGGTGAACCTATCCCCTACGCCCTAGCTCGCATTCCGGCACCCGGGGAGCTACGAGGTAATCTCGCCGCAGGAGGGCGCGGCGAAGGGGTGCCGTTGACCGAACGGGACGCCTGGATCTGCGCCCAGCTCGCACCAACACTTAAAGAGATGGGGCTGATCTTTGTCGGTATCGATGTGATTGGCGACTATCTGACCGAAATTAATGTCACCAGCCCCACCTGTATTCGGGAGTTAGATCGCCAATTTCAGCTCAATATCGGCGGACAACTCATGGATGCGCTAGCCGCCAAATTGACGAGATAATGATCTCCTCCCCCTTCGGAGTCGCCTTAGCGACTGCTGCAACGCTGCACCTAGCCGCGATTTTAGGCATTAGCTTTGAGTTTGAGCGACCGGACGATTCGCAACAGCCACTGCGTTCGATTGAAGTGACGCTAGTTCACAGCCGCAGCGAAGAGCGCCCCGACACAGCTGACTATCTTGCCCAGACCAACCAGCGAGGGGGCGGCGATGTGCGCGAACCGGTGCGCCCCTCCTCCCCCCTGCCGACCCCTAGACCCGATCCACAAAGCGGCCAATCGTCGCGCACCCTCCCGCCTCAGCAGCCACAATCGCAGCCCTCCCCCCCGTTACAGAGGCTACTTAGCCGCCAGAATCGAGAGATTGAATCGCCCCCTCCCCCCACCGTGACGGCGTTAGAGCTGACCCAACCTCAACCCGATGCCGAGCAGATAGTATTCCGCTCACGCGAAATTGCCCGCCTAAGCGCCGAGATTCGTCAACAGCAGCAGCAGTATGCCCAGCAGCCGCGGCAGAGATATATTACCGCCAACACCCGTGAATATCTGTTTGCCACCTATGAAGATAGCTGGCGGCGCAAAGTTGAGCGAATCGGTAACCTGAACTACCCGAAAGAGGCGCTACAGCGCAAATTGAGCGGTACGCTACTCCTAGATGCCGTGATTCAAGCCGATGGCACCCTCCATAGCATCAAGATATTACGCTCCTCGGGCTCTAAAATCCTCGATGAGGGGGCTATCCATATTCTGCGGCTCGCCGCCCCCTTCGAACCCTTTTCGCCCCAAATGCGCCAGCAGATCGATCTGCTCCATATCACTCGCGCTTGGCAATTTCAGGACGAAAGTTTACAAACCTATTAATTTGCGGTGACAGAGAGCGTGTTGCTATATAATCTCCGTCTCGACATACGATTAACTTTCTAAAATACAGACTTTATGGCCCTCGAAACGCGATTTTTACGACAATTTGTGCCGTTAAACGAGTTAACGGAGGAGAATCTGCGCGATCTAGCTCAAAAGAGCGCCATTCAGACTATTGAGGCCGATACCCCGCTGTTTAAACGCGGTCAAAGTGATCGCAAATCGATCTATATCCTCTCCGGCCAAGTGCTACTATTGGCGGAAGATGGCGGCAAAGAGATCGTTACCGGTGGCACTAGCCGTACCCGCCTACCGATTGATCAACACACCCCCCGCAAAACCACCGCAATAGCCAAAACTGAAGTGCGCTATCTGGCGATCGATAGCGACTATCTCGATCTACTACTCAGTTGGGAGCAGAGCCAATCTAGCTACCAGGTCGAAGATATCGACAGCAACCATGAGGAGGATGACGACGACTGGATGGCCAACCTGCTACAGTCGGAGATATTCCACCGCATCCCTGCGAGCAATATTCAGATGGTCTTTATGCGAATGGAGCCGATTAACTATAGTGCCGGAGAGGTTGTGATCAATCAGGGCGATGAGGGGGACTACTACTACTATATTAAACGCGGTAGCTGTGAGGTGACCATTCGCGGCAAGAGCGGCAAAAATATCAAAGTCGCCGAGCTACAGGCAGGGCGCGGCTTTGGTGAGGAGGCGCTCATCTCCAATAACAAGCGCAACGCCACCGTCTCCATGAAAACCGATGGCATACTAATGCGACTAGGGAAGGAGGATTTTGCCGAGCTACTCAAAGATCCGGTACTGCATAAAATGGACTTTAATAGTGCCCGCCAACTGCTACAGCAAGGCAGCGCACAGCTCGTTGATGTGCGGTTAGAGAGCGAATACAAACAGTTTAACCTCAAGGGCAGTCTCAATATCCCGCTCTATCTGCTACGCCTAAAGACTAGCGAGCTCGACAATGGCAAGCAGATTATTACCCTCTGCGATAACGGCAAACGCAGCTCCTCGGCCGCTTTTTTGCTCAACGAACGGGGCTTTAACGCCAGCTATATCGATGGCGGCCTGCTGCGAATTAAAGAGATCATTCAACAGAGCCGTGCTCAGAGCTGAGAGTTTCGTAGGGGCGGGTTTGAAACCCGCCCCTACACGCCGTGGATTACCGGAAGTAGAATGGGTCGTCTCAAAAGCGCGGTTTGAATCACGCTTGGCAGGAGGGGCCTAACGATGAACAAGGCCAACATTCGTTAGGCTTGCGATTTCTATTATGCCCCCTCCAACCTACTGTAGATAGACCCACACCCCCTGTCCGGCGGTGATGGTGTTGAGTGAGCCACTGCTGCCGGCCACATCGGCAAAGCTCCAGCTGTTATTGATAAATGCGAACAGGCGCTGCGGTTGTAGAGCTTGGCTGCTGAATTGGGCGACAAAGTCGGTGACTGTGATATCACTACTGCCACTGCCAATCAGATTCCAGCCGGAAGTGAGGGAGCTGATATCGAGGCTCTGACTGCTACCGGTTAGGGTTAGATTAGCACTGCTGCCGGCGGCCACTTTAACCCATATACCACGATTACGCAGCTGGCTTAGTGGTAGTTGGCCTAGAGAGCCGTTATTGCTGCTGCGGTCGTAGAACTGCCAGCCGTTGTTGATGAAGGCAAACAGTCGCTCAATGGCGCTGTCGGTGAAGTGGTCGGCAACGGTGGTGCTATCGTCGGGGGTGGTGTGGAGGGCGATGAGGTTCCAGCCTGCGGTGAGGTTGAGGGTTTGGCTGTTAGGGGTGTTGGTATCGTTGGCGGTATCGGTGTTGGTATCGGTGTTGGTATCGTTGGCGGTATCGGTCGCGGTATCGGTCGAGGTCGATGAGCCGGTGTCGGTGGCAGTCTCTGTCGCTGTCTCGGTTGAGGTGGCGCTATCGGTCGATGAGTCTGAGTCGGTATCGGTCGAGGTAGCGGTATTGTTGTCGGTAGCGCTACTTGTCGGGGTAACGCAGGCGTTGGTCGCGCTACCGGCTGCGGCCTCCTCTAAGGTTGGTAGGTTCAGGAAAAGCCGTTGTGTTCGTCCTGGTTGTAGGCGTGTTGGTTCGTTTAAGGTGGCATATCCTGCTGCGGCTAGGGTGAGGGTGGTTTCAATGGCTTCTGTCGTGCCCGCTTGGGGGGTGACTTGTAGCATAAAGCGGCCTCGGTCACTGGTTTGGGTTTCGATACCATTGGCAGAGATGGTGATATTGGCCAGTGGGCTGCTGCGATCGTATGAGAATACGATGCCATCGATAATCGCATCGCTGCCGTTGGTGTTGTCAACGCGGAAGTTTTGTACTGGGCTGTGGTTAACCGCGCCGTAGTAGTCGATGGCGCTTATTTGCCAGTAGTAGGTGGTTAGGTCGTCGAGTGGGTAGTTGTCATCGATGGCGACAAATGTCTCTGTTAGCTCTTCAAGGGTGTATTGTGGATTGAGTAGTCTGCCGCTGCTATCGGTCTGTTCGGTTTGACTCAGGCGCAGGGTGTAGCTTAGGGGGTGGTCTTCGGGGTCGTTCGTTTCGCTCCAGCGGGCAATGAGTTGGCTCTTTTGGGTCGAGTCGTTGGTCGGATAGGTTAGTTGTGGTGCTTCTGGTGGTAGGTTGGCGGCTAGTTGGCGATAGACTAGGCCTCGCCATGGCGGTGCGAGCCGACCGTCAATATCGTTGACATAGTAGTAGAGTTCGTAGAGCCCCGCTTCGTTAAAGTGGTCTGGGGTAAGGGTAACCTCCCAGCGGCCGTTGTCGCTGTGATAGATCATGGGGTGACGCGGTAGGTCGAGGGTGACTTGTTCGGTGCTAGCACGGGTGTCAAGGCTGGTCGCTGGGGTTTTAAGCTCTATCCAGGCGGCTAGCACTTCGTTGTCGTGGTTCGCTTGGCTCCAGAGGGTGAGGGAGGGGGTCTCATCGTGGAGGTGTTGAGTGGGGGCGATGGCGGTGAGTTCTGCGGGGTTGTCTGCGCTGTTGGTGTCGTAGTTGGCTCCTACGCCAAGGTAGAGTTGTGCGGCAAGCTCTCCTTCGTTGCAGGCAAGGCTGAAGTCGTTGGTGCCGTAGCTATCACCGTTATCGTCGAAGAGTGGGTGTTGGACGCTGCGGTCGAACCAGATGTCGGTGCCGCTGCGGTTAAGGCGGTTGTCGGTGGTGGTGCGTTCGGTCTGTGCGGTGGCGCTGTCAAAGGCGTCGCGGTAGCTCTCGCCCCGTTGTAGCGCGGTGAAGAGGTGTTCGATGAAGAGTTCGCCCACTCGTATGCCGTCGTTCTCCATGGGGCCTTTGTGGCTCAGTTCGTTGCCGGCGGATGAGGTGATAATGAGTCGGCCGCCGTTGGTGAGTTGGTGGTTGTCGTATTGGGGGGCTTGGCTCATTTCGTCGATAAAGCTGCCGGAGTAGCAGGCACCGTAGATGAGGGTGCGGGGGTGTTTGATGGCGGTGGTGGTGAGTTGTTGCTCTAGTTGGCTTAGGTAGTCGTTTAGTTCTGTGGCGGTTAGGGTTTCGTTACCGAGGTAGAAGAGGTTGGGGTCGCCGTGATCGACCATGACCAGAAGCAGTGGTGCCGGGGCGCTGTTCATCGCGTCAGCGAGGCTGTTTAGTGCTTGTTGTATGGCTGCTTTCGAGGGGAGGCCATCAATAAAGGGTTGGCCTCTCTCATCTGTTTGTTGGGGGTCGTAGTTGAGGTAGTGGATATTCTCTGCTTCAAAACCGCGTTCGATGAGGGTGGCATAGACGCGGTTGGTGGTTTTGTTGTGGGATTGGAGTCCCTCTTCGTTGCCTATTTTGCCTTGAACGATGAGGGCGTAGCCAGCGCCTTGGCCGACGACGATTTCGGTCGTGGCGCGGCTTGCGGCTAGGAGGGGGGTGGCGGTGGAGTTCGCTTCGATGCGGTAGCGTCCGGCAATGCTAAATAGGTCGGCGCTGCCATCGGGGGTGCGTTGTAGGGTGGTGCTATCGAGGCTAAAGTGGCCTAGGGTGTCGTAGGTGTCGAGGTCGTAGTGGTGTTGTGCTAGTTCGGGGGTGGTGACGGTTAGGGTAATTGGGCGGCCAGCCATTGAGGCGTCGGTCACTGGTAGGCGGGTCAGTTTACCGCTGATGGAGAGGGTGCCGTTTTGTAGGATGGTACTGGCGCTGGCGGTTAGGGTCAGTTCGGTGTGGGCTTGGTTGGCCGATTTGGCAAATAGTATTGAGTCGTAGCTTTGGTTGTTTCCTTCGTCGGTAGCGCGGCTGGTGATGGTGTAGGTGTTGCCATCGACTAGGGTGACGCTGCTGCCAGAGATCCCCCAGCTCTGGCTGGTTGCTGAGTAGGTTAGTGGCAGCCATGCCGGTGAGGTTTGCCAATCGTAGCCGCCAAATTCACTTGCTCCCCAGTAGAGGGTATTGGGGGTGGTGATGTCGCTAATCTGTACGGCCACTTCTGTCACGCGGCTCTCTGCGTCTGAGGCGGTGACGGTAATGGCGGGTAGTAGGGCGGCGGTTTGGCCATCTGTGGGTGAGATGAGGGCCGTGGCGGGCGGTTGATGGTCGGTGACGGTGGTGAGGGTGAGGGTGGTCGTCGCTTCGGCGGTGTTACCTGAGCTGTCGCTGGCGTTAAAGGTGAGGGGGGTGGTGCCGCTGGCGAAGGTGGCGGGTGCGTTGTGGCTCACGCTTAGGGTGCCATCGTGGTTGTCGTCGGCGGTGGCGCTGCTGAGGAAGGTGCTGATGCGGTTGTCTGTGGCACTCAGTTCGGTTTGGTTAATGAGGGTGAGTTGGAGCGGTTCAGGGGGGTTGATTGTTGGTGGTAGGGTGTCGATTACATGGATGTGGCGGGTGGTGCTATTGGCGTTGCCGGCTCTATCTTCGACGGTATAGGTTAGGGTGTAACTGCCGAGCGCTGCGCTGTTAACGCTACCGATGAGGGTGATTAGGTCGGTGAGGTCGCCGTCAATTGTATCGTTTGCGCTTGCGCCGGGGTCGGTATAGCTCTCGCCGTAGGGGTGGGTTAGGTCTGTTTCACCATTTAGGGTGAGTGTGGGGGGGGTGAGGTCGGCGATGATAATGACGGCTTGGGCGCTGCCAGTATTCCCTTGGCTATCGGTTGCGCTGAAGGTGACGGTGGTGCTCCCTAGTGGGAGTTGGTTCGGGGCGTTGTGGCTGATTTGGGTCAAGTCGCCATCGATGTTGTCGCTAGCGGTGGCGCTATTGAGGAAGCTGGTAATGGCGCTGTGTGTGGCGGGGGTGCCGGTGGCATCGATAGCGGCCACGGTAATGTTCGCTGGCGGGGTAACTACGGGGGCGCTGCCATCTTGTACGGTGATAGAGCGGGTGACGGTTTGGGCGGCGTTACCGGCTGCATCGCTGACATTGTAGTTGAGGGTGTAGAGCCCTACTCGGCTGGTATCGACGCTGCCGCTGAGGGTGATGCGGTTGCTAATATCGCCATCGACATTGTCGCTCGCTGTCGCGCCCTGTTCGGTGTAGCTTTGGCCGATATTGAGGGTGAGGGCGCTGTTACCGTTCAGGGTGAGGATGGGTTTGGTCTGGTCGGTAACGGTAATTGTGGCTTGGGCACTGCCTCGATTCCCTTGACTATCGGTCGCGCTAAAGGTGACGACTGTCACGCCTAGTGGGAGTTGGTTCGGGGCGTTGTGGCTGATTTGGGTCAAGTCGCCATCGATGTTGTCGCTAGCGGTGGCGCTATTGAGGAAGCTGGTAATGGCGCTGTGTGTGGCGGGGGTGCCGGTGGCATTGCTAGCGGCCACGGTAATGTTCGCTGGCGGGGTAACTACGGGGGCGCTGCCATCTTGTACGGTGATAGAGCGGGTGACGGTTTGGGCGGCGTTACCGGCTGCGTCGCTGACATTGTAACTGAGGGTGTAGAGCCCTACTCGGCTGGTATCGACGCTGCCGCTGAGGGTGATGCGGTTGCTAATATCGCCATCGACATTGTCGCTCGCTGTCGCGCCCTGTTCGGTGTAGCTTTGGCCGATATTGAGGGTGAGGGCGCTGCTACCTGTCAGTGTGATAACCGGCCTGCTCTGGTCTGCCACGGTGACAATGGCCTGCGCCCGACCGGTATTATTACTACTGTCGGTTGCACTAAAGGTCACGACCGTGGCCCCTAACGGGAAGGTGGTCGGGGCGTTATGGCCAATACTGGTCAGTAGCCCGTCAACGGCATCGCTAGCGGTGGCGCTATTGAGGAAGCTGGTAATGGCGCTGTGTGTGGCGGGGGTGCCGGTGGCATCGATAGCGGCCACGGTAATGTTCGCTGGCGGGGTAACTACGGGGGCGCTGCCATCTTGTACGGTGATAGAGCGGGTGACGGTTTGGGCGGCGTTACCGGCTGCATCGCTGACATTGTAGTTGAGGGTGTAGAGCCCTACTCGGCTGGTATCGACGCTGCCGCTGAGGGTGATGCGGTTGCTAATATCGCCATCGACATTGTCGCTCGCTGTCGCGCCCTGTTCGGTGTAGCTTTGGCCGATATTGAGGGTGAGGGCGCTGTTACCGTTCAGGGTGAGGATGGGGTTGGTCTGGTCGGTAACGGTAATTGTGGCTTGGGCACTGCCTCGATTCCCTTGACTATCGGTCGCGCTAAAGGTGACGACTGTCACGCCTAGTGGGAGTTGGTTCGGGGCGTTGTGGCTGATTTGGGTCAAGTCGCCATCGATGTTGTCGCTAGCGGTGGCGCTATTGAGGAAGCTGGTAATGGCGCTGTGTGTGGCGGGGGTGCCGGTGGCATTGCTAGCGGCCACGGTAATGTTCGCTGGCGGGGTAACTACGGGGGCGCTGCCATCTTGTACGGTGATAGAGCGGGTGACGGTTTGGGCGGCGTTACCGGCTGCATCGCTGACATTGTAACTGAGGGTGTAGAGCCCTACTCGGCTGGTATCGACGCTGCCGCTGAGGGTGATGCGGTTGCTAATATCGCCATCGACATTGTCGCTCGCTGTCGCGCCCTGTTCGGTGTAGCTTTGGCCGATATTGAGGGTGAGGGCGCTGTTACCGTTCAGGGTGAGGATGGGTTTGGTCTGGTCGGTAACGGTAATTGTGGCTTGGGCACTGCCTCGATTCCCTTGACTATCGGTCGCGCTAAAGGTGACGACTGTCACGCCTAGTGGGAGTTGGTTCGGGGCGTTGTGGCTGATTTGGGTCAAGTCGCCATCGATGTTGTCGCTAGCGGTGGCGCTATTGAGGAAGCTGGTAATGGCGCTGTGTGTGGCGGGGGTGCCGGTGGCATTGCTAGCGGCCACGGTAATGTTCGCTGGCGGGGTAACTACGGGGGCGCTGCCATCTTGTACGGTGATAGAGCGGGTGACGGTTTGGGCGGCGTTACCGGCTGCGTCGCTGACATTGTAACTGAGGGTGTAGAGCCCTACTCGGCTGGTATCGACGCTGCCGCTGAGGGTGATGCGGTTGCTAATATCGCCATCGACATTGTCGCTCGCTGTCGCGCCCTGTTCGGTGTAGCTTTGGCCGATATTGAGGGTGAGGGCGCTGCTACCTGTCAGTGTGATAACCGGCCTGCTCTGGTCTGCCACGGTGACAATGGCCTGCGCCCGACCGGTATTATTACTACTGTCGGTTGCACTAAAGGTCACGACCGTGGCCCCTAACGGGAAGGTGGTCGGGGCGTTATGGCCAATACTGGTCAGTAGCCCGTCAACGGCATCGCTAGCGGTGGCGCTATTGAGGAAGCTGGTAATGGCGCTGTGTGTGGCGGGGGTGCCGGTGGCATCGATAGCGGCCACGGTAATGTTCGCTGGCGGGGTAACTACGGGGGCGCTGCCATCTTGTACGGTGATAGAGCGGGTGACGGTTTGGGCGGCGTTACCGGCTGCATCGCTGACATTGTAGTTGAGGGTGTAGAGCCCTACTCGGCTGGTATCGACGCTGCCGCTGAGGGTGATGCGGTTGCTAATATCGCCATCGACATTGTCGCTCGCTGTCGCGCCCTGTTCGGTGTAGCTTTGGCCGATATTGAGGGTGAGGGCGCTGTTACCGTTCAGGGTGAGGATGGGTTTGGTCTGGTCGGTAACGGTAATTGTGGCTTGGGCACTGCCTCGATTCCCTTGACTATCGGTCGCGCTAAAGGTGACGACTGTCACGCCTAGTGGGAGTTGGTTCGGGGCGTTGTGGCTGATTTGGGTCAAGTCGCCATCGATGTTGTCGCTAGCGGTGGCGCTATTGAGGAAGCTGGTAATGGCGCTGTGTGTGGCGGGGGTGCCGGTGGCATTGCTAGCGGCCACGGTAATGTTCGCTGGCGGGGTAACTACGGGGGCGCTGCCATCTTGTACGGTGATAGAGCGGGTGACGGTTTGGGCGGCGTTACCGGCTGCGTCGCTGACATTGTAACTGAGGGTGTAGAGCCCTACTCGGCTGGTATCGACGCTGCCGCTGAGGGTGATGCGGTTGCTAATATCGCCATCGACATTGTCGCTCGCTGTCGCGCCCTGTTCGGTGTAGCTTTGGCCGATATTGAGGGTGAGACTGCTATTGCCGTTAAGGTTGATTACCGGTTTGATTAGGTCGGTAACGGTGATGTTTGCTGTGGTAGTGCTGACATTGCCGACTGAGTCGGTGGCGCGGGCGGTGAGGGTGTAGGCATGGGTGTCTATGAGCGTTACAGAGCTCCCTGACAAGCCCCACTGTTGCAGTGATTCGTCATAGGCAAGTGGCAGCCATGTCTCAGTCACTATCCAATCGTAAGCGCCAAAAGCGAGACCCCAGTAGTAGGGGGTTGTGTCGGTAACATCGGTAATTTGTACCTCTACGGTCACGCTATCACCGCTTTCGTCGCTGGCGGTGACGATAATCGTCGGCAGGCGGTCGTAGCTCTGGCCATCTTGCGGCGAATCGAGGGTGATGGTGGGGGCTGTGGTGTCGTTTATGGTCATTATCACGCTATCGCTGTTGGTGCTACCGCTGTTGTCGGTCACGCTGAGGGTAAAGGTGAGTTGCGTAGGCGTAGCCACTGACGGTGCGCTAAAGCTGGCGTTTAGTGTATTGGCACTGTTTATGGTAACCGTTGGGCTACCGGCTGTTTGGCTCCATGCGATAGAGACAATAGTGCCATCGGGGTCGCTGGCGGTGCCGCTGAGGGTCACTGTGGTGCCCTCATCTACTTGGCGGTCACTGCCGGCGCTCACGCTCGGCAGGTCGTTACAGGCGAGTATCTCTTGTTCGGGGTTGGCGATTTCGGGGCAGTTGTCGGAGTTATCCCCTACCCCATCGCTATCGCGGTCACTGGTCTCGTTCGGGTCGTTATCGAAGGCATCGGCGTTATTGCCTACACCATCGCCATCGCTATCGAGCCACTCATTGGGGTCGTCGGGAAAAGCATCACAGGCATCTCCGGCGCTATCGCCGTCGCGGTTGGCTTGATTGGAGTTGCTTACGGTACGGCAGTTATCCTCGGCATCGCTTACCCCATCTTCGTCGCTATCCAAATTGCCAAAGTACTGTCCGGCACGCACCAACCGCACGCGATAACTATTATCGCCAGCAATTCAGGGGCAGCTCCATAACCGACTAACTTCATAAACTTACATTGGCAAAAAAATTATTTTTTCCAGCAAAAATAGCCCATATATCTCCAATTTTGAGAGGTAACCGCATGTCAACTGCACGAAAATCAGCTTCGAACCAATCCGTCCGGTCTAAAAAAAGAATCGGAATAAACGTAAATTACAGCGCAAAGATGTCGTCTATCAACTCCACCTGACCATCACACACTTCTTTCCTGCTCTCTTTGAGCAGATGAGAGAGCTGGATGAGTGCCGGACATCTACTAATTATGATTTGGCGGCTCTTATTACGGCCTGCATTGCCATGTTTCTCTTTAAAGCCGGTTCTCGTAATGAAATGAATAATCTGCGCGAAGAGAAACGCTTTCGCAAAAACTACCAGCGGTTGTTCAAAATGCCGCTACCTCATATGGATACCGTCGATAATGTCATGCGACAACTCACGGAGGATCAACTGCAAAAACTGACTCAATCCATGGTTAGGGCGCTGTTGAAAAAGAAGATATTCCACAATCAACGGCTGTTTGGTGAATGGTTTGTCATTGCGGTGGATGCGAGCGGGATTCATAGTTTTACAGAGTGTCCCCATGAACAGGCGCTGCACAAAGACTACAGCAGCGGTAAAAGTAGCTGGCATAACATGGTTTTAGAGGCCAAACTGATTACCGCTAACGGCTTCGCCATCTCCATTGCCACAGAGTGGCTGGAAAACCCCGAAGAGGGCAACTATGACAAACAGGATTGTGAGCGTAAGGCATTCAAACGCCTAGCAAAAAAGTTGAAATCGGCGTTTCCGCGTCTACCCATCTGTCTGGTTGCCGATGGACTCTATCCTTATCAGGGATTCTTCGAAATTTGCTCAGAGTATGGTTGGGGCTGGATAGTCACCTTCAAGGATGGCAATCTGCCATCTGTTTGGGAAGAGGTTAAATCCTTGTGCCAGTTAACATCCGGCAATCAACGAAAAATCATTCTACGGCAACAGGATAATGTCATTGAGCAAAACTATACATGGATTAACGATATTGACTATCATGGCGTGAAACTACACTGGCTGGAATGCATAGAGACAACCACCGACAAAGAGGGGCAGATAATTGAAAATCGGTTCGTTCACATTAGCTCCTATCCCATCAACTGGAATACGGCACCGGAATTGAGCCGTACCGGACGCTTACGCTGGAAAATAGAGAACGAAGGCTTTAATACCCAAAAAAATCATGGATATGCATTAGAGCACAAATTTTCACGGGTGAGTTATCTGGCGACCAAGAATTACTACCAGTGCTTGCAAATAGCTCACATCATCAATCAGTTACTGGTATTTAGCAAGACATTTCAAAGTGTTATGCAGGGGAAGATGACCTTAAAGCGCATCTGGGGAAAGATGATTGCCGTTATGACTGAACGAAAACTGTCGGTAACGAAATTAGCCCAACTCACCGGGCGCCCCTGCCAGATTCGACTCATCAATTAAAAGACGATGGAGATCCCCGCTCCGAAATTCGGGATAACCCTCATTACACACTGGAGACAAGCTCACTCAACACCGCTGTACAATTTGAAATAGTTGACTTTTCAACAAGGAAATGTTGAGAAGAGGGGGGGTATTGTCGCCAAGAAAGCAAGGCTATGTAGTGATGCTGGTTTGGCGGTGACTCTGAATTGCTGATTATCGCGATTGTCGTTGACATCGTCGCCATAGCTGAAGTAGAGTTGCCACGCATTGAAAGAGTTGAAAGCGTACGGCGACGAACTCCAGTAAACGCTGGTGCCATTATTGGGAAACAGGGTTTCGTTAATCGCCGGGCTGACACACGCCTCCTCCACCAGTGATGCCAGTTCGGTAATATTGGGCAGACGCCAGTCACTATAACCGGCAAAGCCGCCACTGCTGTTAAGCGTTTGCGGCCTTTGTAGCGCAGCATCCCAGGTCATTGAGGCGGCGCTACCACTGCCACAGTCACTGCCACTGAGCCCCACGGCGCACTGTTGCCACATCAACCCCGTCTGCAGGTCGGTGACAGTGCCATCGCCATTGGCGCTGTAGCGGCTATCGGGAGCGGTCGGTGTGATATCGTCAATACAGCTTTGGGCGACACTGTTTTGGATGACAAGTAGTAACAGCAGCGGGGAGAGGATGCGAAACATGACTATAGGCTCCAAGGGGTTGAAACAGGGGGGAGTTGTTCAGTTAAAGGGATTCCCGGGTGAATCAGGCGGGTATAGCGGCGCTTTAGTCCGCAGCGCAAATAGCCCGCCTCCACCACCAGCCGATAGCCGATACCCGCCTGCTCTAACAGATAGCGTATCGGCATTAGCTTAGGGTGCTCCGGCTCTAACGGTTCGGGCAAGCGAGTTAGCAGCGTTAGCGTGGCATTAAAAGGGGGGCGCGTCTCACTATCGAGCGACCTATGTAACCTATTAGCCAGCAGGCGGGCGTGGCGGTTAAAGAGTTGCAGCGTGTTACCAACCTGCATTAGCACCAAAAAACGCGGTGTTTGGCGGGCAACAAAGTGCCACTGCTGCTTAAGGGAGAGCGCCTTGCTCGCCTGCCAGCGAGGATAGAGCTTTGCCCCACGCTCATCATAAGCAAGCAGATAGCGTAACCACGGAAACCGCTGCCAAATGCGCTGCTGTAAATGGTAGCTATTAGCGTGACGGCAATGGCCTAAGTAGCTAGCCATCACCGACCGCAATGATTCGAGCTGAGCCAAATTAAACTGTAGCGGCTGCCTCGCTTCGAGCTGTTGCAGTTTTTCGCGCCAGTTTCCCACTACCCGCCGCCGCACTAAACGATAATTAGGACGAACAATATAGCCCAAAAAATCGGCCCCATCTCTTAGCGGTTTTGCCGTCGCTCCGTGCTTGAGTGCCAACCCTAGTCGCTGATGAACAAACTGCTCAATAACGACCTGCCACTCCAGAAGCTGTTGCCGGTCAGGATGAAGCAGCACAAAATCATCAACAAACCGCAGGTAGTAGCGGCATTTGAGCTGATGTTTAATGTATTGGTCTAGCTCATTCAGATAAACATTGGCAAAAAACTGGCTTGTCAGATTACCAATAGGCAACCCCCGTTCCTCACCCGCCTCACTCAGGCGTTTATGCTTAGGGACTTGTGCATACGCCGCCAGAGCGCCACGATAGTGGGCGTGATAGGCGGGATTCCCGGTTAATAGAGTGCGAGTTAACCAAAGTAGCTGTTGCCGTAACACTGGCTCATCTACCCGTCGTTGTAGCTGCCGCTCAACAAGCGCGTAGAGTCGCCGCCGATGGATGGTATTAAAAAAGTTGGCAATATCGAGCTGCAGAAACCAACCGCCCCCTTGCGCTTGCAGCGAACGCATAAAGTGCTGCAATCGTTCAACGGCTTTGTGCGTCCCCTTCTCTTTACGATTGGAGTAGAGGTCATATATCCATATCGGCTCATACAACCGCTCTAGCTGGGGCACCAGCAGATGGTGCACAACCCGGTCGGCAAAGGCTGCGGCATGAATCTCTCGCGCCTTAGGTTTTTTGACCACAAAACAGTAAGAGGTGGAGGGGGTATATTGCCACTGCTGACACTGCTGCTGTGTCGCTAGCAGATTATCGAATAGCTGCATATCGTAACGCTGGGCATCGCGACTGCCTCGCTTGCGGCGGCGACAGTTTTCATACGCTTGCCAAAACGCTTGCAACGAGAAGAGCTCGCACTCTGCCGGCATCACCATCGATACGCTCCGGCACGCACCAACCGCACGCGATAACTATTATTGCGATTGTTGTTGTTATCGTTGCCATTGTTGAAGTTGAGTTGCCACGCATTGTTAGAGTTGTTAGCGTTCGGCGACGAACTCCAGCTTGCCCCACCACTTAAAGGCGACACCCCCATCCTAAAGGTAGGTGATGCCACACAGTCTATACCCCAAAGGGTGGATGAGGCGCACAGTATCTCGGCACACCCGCCGGGTTTAATAGACCCCGCAGTTCTGACCGTGACCGCCAACCGTGACAGACTCATCACTGTTGACGACCATTTTGGGCAGCGTGCAGATGACGCAACCACCCTCCACTCTGTTTACCCACGCTCACAGCTAATTCGACGCAGCGCTGAAACTGGGCAAAATTTTGAAATGCTTTTAACGATTTGGCTAGCTGAATCATGACCTTTAACTCATCCACTTCCAAGCTTAACTGCTCAATGTGTTGCGGCTGCTGAGGTCTCTGGTTAGCCGCTAACACAATTTGACGACAGAGCGCCATCGCCTGACGGCGCATATCGGTGCCGATAGCATATTTATGGTAACGAGGAAAGCGAGCCACCGCCTGCTCTATCTCCAAAAGTAGCTGGTTAGCATCACGCCATATTGGCAATTTTAAATGATGTGCCATTATTTCACCCCAATAACCATGATTCTAGTAAAACATACCGCCATAACCGCTAAATAGCCAAATTACTGTCCGGCACGCACCAACCGCACGCGATAACTATTATTGCGATTGAAGTTGTCATCGTTGCCATTGATGAAGTTGAGTAGCCACGCATAGCCAGAGCCGTTAGCGTACGGCGACGAACTCCAGTAAGCGCTACCAACCGCATTAGGAAAATAGGCACTATCGATAGCAGGATTGACACGACCATAGTTAACAATGGAACGCAGCTCCTCTTTGGAGGGGACGCGCCAGTCACTATAGCCGCAAAAACTGGCGTTATTAGCACCATCCACCAGTGCATCCCAGTCGTCATAACGGGGGCCAAAAGTGCTGCCATCGCTTAAGCGTGCCGTTTTGCCCCCCCAGCGATAGGTATTGTCTTTATCGTGGATGCCACCATCGTCGGTTTTGACCTCCCACATCAGACCGGTGACATTATCTTTAACACAACTCCACTCAGTCGCACTGGCGGATAGCTCTTCGCCGGTGGCGCTGATTTTGGTAAAACTAAATCCGGCGTGGCCATTGCTATCATCATTAGTTGCAGGGTCAGCATCGCGACCGTGGGAGCAGTCCTGCTCGGTGACCGTTTCACCGATGCAGGTGGCGTTGTTGCCGGATGAGTAGTTACCCCCCCAAGTGATACCGGTATCGTTAAGGGGTTGAGTGAACCACTCAGCGTGGAGTGTAAAGGGAATGAGCAGCAGATAGAGCACGACGGCAGGCATGGTGTAGGTCTCTTTGGGTAATTAACAGGAGAGCGGCCATTCTACCTGTCATAGGCTTAATAAAACAACCCCTATATCTGCATGCCTACGCCGGAGCATGGGAAGCAGAAAAGCGCCTACCGTAGGTCGGATTAGCACGGTGTAACCCGATAACCGTACCAACCCGCCCTTCAGACCGCGCCAAACTAGGGGGGATGTCGGGTTTCGTAGGGGCGGGTTTGAAACCCGCCCCTACACGCCGTGGATTACCGGAAGTAGCATGGGTCGTCTCAAAAGCACGATTTGAATCACGCTTGGCAGGAGGGGCTGCAACGGTTACGACAAAAATCGTAAGGAGAGTTATGGTTGGCAAGTGATTAGCTTTAAGACTACAATCTAGCCTGCTATCTACTCAGTGCCATCTGAGTGGCTGAGTGCTACAGCGACAGCCTTACGATAGCCGTTATCAGACTCGAAGTAACTCTGGATTATTATCTTTAACAAAGTCAAATGGTTATGAAAAAACATCTCTATCTTCATCTCTACCTCTATCTTGGCCTGTTATGGGTCATACTCTCACCTATCCATGTGTTAGCGCTAACCTGTATGCCTACGATTGAATCCGACACTAATGCCTCACCCCCGGTTGCCTATCTTACGACTACCACCCACGCCTCAGGCGCAACAGATGAAACCGCGATACTGCTTCGAGCCGGACGAGATAACCCATACTTTAGCATTTCGATAGAAACGAGACCTTATAGTTCAGAGAGTGATCTCATCGACTTAACCGCGTTAGAGACCCGCCTCAAACAGGACTATCGGACTGACCACTCCACACGGGTGAACTCGATAGATGAGCTTGAGAGTCAGCACAACTGGCAGTGGCAAATTCTAGCAGGAGCCCAAATTAGGATTATCGATAACACCCGTGAAGAACTAATTACCTACGACCGGCAGACGAGTGATAGCCTAGGTGCCTTTGCCACTATCGATCCCTATCAGGCACTACCCCTACAACAGAGCTTGGAGTACTACCTACAGCAACTGATTCACTATGGCTATCCCGGCAGCCCCTACCCGCTCGATATTGATCTCTATGTCAGAACCCCAACCGGCTGGCAACGCGGTTCGAATGGCGTGCGCTTTATTGCCGTAGGTAACAGCGTTAACAGCGAACCGGCGACAATTCCGGGACTGCATGATCGCCCCATCCCGATAGAGCGAGGCTATTACGGCCTCGATGCGCAAGAAGCCTATGCGTTGAACACTAAACTCAACCATAACTGCTACCTAATCACCAGCCTCGAACAGGGGAGTCTAATGCAGCAAAATGTGGGCGGGGGGCTCTACGACTACGCCTTTGTCATGAAGCGGATAGCTCCGCCTAGTGACTATCTCCCCCCTTCAACGACCCACAGAGAGCTCCCCCTAAACGACAGTGGAGTGACCTGGGGAGCCGATACAACAACGGGTAACGAAACCCAATGCGGCAGTCATCATCGTAACCAAGATTGTAGCCATGGCCGAGATGCTGAAGTAAACGATAGTCGTGATGGAGCAGCTGGGTTTAGCTTTACCAAAATAGCCACCGATGGTAGTGAACTCGCGGCTAGCGCTACCGAATGGGCCTGTGTGCGCGATAATCATACCGGTCTGCTATGGCAAGTGATGCCGCATCGCGATAACAGATACCGCTGGGGCGGTCTAACGGCCCTAATCAAACAAGAGGGGGAGCACGGCACACGCTATCACGACTGGAATGAGCTCATTGAGGGAGCCCGAGAACAACAGCTCTGCGGCCAACGAGAGTGGCGCCTACCGAGTCGGGAAGAGCTTCGCTCCATTATCGACTATGGCCGCTCCAACCCAGCTATTGATAGCGACTACTTTCCCGATACCGTCTCTGATCTCTACTGGAGCGCCAATGCCGTAGCCAACCTAGCCGGTTCAGCTTGGGCGCTCGATATGTGGCATGGCTATGATGTTACCCGAGCCGTTGAAGAGAGCCATTCGGTACGCTTGGTACACGATAGTCGCTGGGGATTTGACTTCGAACCGGAAGGTTCTGGCAGTAGCTGCTCCGATACGCTGATTGCCATGGCACCCGATATACGCTACCAACCGCTGGATAACCACTTAGTGCTAGATAAACAGAACGATTTGATCTGGCAAGCGTGTCTTTTGGGAACCAGTGGTAGCAGTTGCAGCGAGGGCACCGCACAAACGCTTACTTGGGGGGAGGCGTTACAAGCGGTGGACGACAGCAACAGTAGCGGCAGCGGCGGCTATGACGACTGGCGACTCCCCTCGATTAAAGAGCTAGCGTCACTCATTGAACCGGCCTGTGAGATGCCGGCGATTAACCTAACTCTATTTCCCGGCAGTGATTTCGATCTACTCTGGTCCTCTACTCCCGCAGATAACGCCCCCGACTATAGTTGGGTTGTCGATTTTAGATATGGCGAGGTAGGCTACTACTTAGGAGATCGAAGTGACCGCCAAAAGGTACGGTTGGTCAGAAGCGCGACTGCGACAGAGACAGCAACCGATTCAGGTAGTGGTAGTGCGACAGGGACAGAGACCGACACCTCAATAATAATCACCACCACTGACACCGATACTAGTACGGGAATTGATACGGGTACGGCAACGGACAGCGATAGCAATACAGATACAGACACAGATACAGACACAGATACGGACACAGATACAGACACAGATACGGACACAGATACGGACACAGATACAGACACAGACACAGCGGCCAATACCGACACGACCGCCCCCCTCGGTACTCAAACTCTCTCACTAGCCGAAGGATGGAATCTTATCGCGCTACACACTACCCCTGATGATCTCACCACCGTTGCCGACCACTTTACCGATCCGGCTATTGAGCGAATCTTTGCCTTTATCGATAACAGCTGGGCTTTCTATGATCTCACGAGTAGGAGTGGCGCATTGGGCACTAAAACCCTCACTGAGCTGCGTAATCGGGGATTATGGGTAAAAATAGCCGTTGCTAGCCGTACCGAGATGAGACTCAGTGGCAGCAGCAGTCAGAGTCTGGATATCGCCACACTCAGCGCCGGTTGGAATCTGGTTGGAGCGGGTCGTAGCGATATCACCCTTACCGATTTTGTAGATCAATTCAGCCATCAAACTCTGCAACCACAACGACTCTTCGCCTTTAGCGATAATAGCTGGAGCTTTAGAGATGTCGCCAGTGGTAGTGGTACACTCACCACCCTTGCCGCCGGTCAAGGGGTGTGGATCTATATGGCCGAGTAGGGGCGGGTTTCAAACCCGCCTCTACTGACGGAGAGATGAACAAGGCCTTAGATCGTTAGGGTGTCGTCAAATAGAGATCTTGTTCAGCTATATCTTCTGTAACGGCATCTGTTTCGGTATTAAAACCGAATTTAGGAACGGCTTGTAGGCCGGAGGGAGAGTAGTCAGGATGTGCTGCGATCACCTGAACATAGGAGCTATCGATAGTGCTATTGTCAGCCCCTCCATATTGGCCCCACACATGCTTAAACTGGTAGAAACCATTACTCCCGCTCTGCGTTGTTCGAAGAGGTAACTCGCTACTAGCAACAATGTCAATATCGTGAACTTTTAACAGAGTAGAGGGGTCAGTTGTTATCGGAATTTGCAAAGCTCCGCTTACCTGATAGACAAAGGGAACATCAAGATCTTGATACCCTGTTGTCATACTATTCAAATTAGCCTGATTCGTCTCCTCTTGATCTTCGTTGTAGCGATCTTCTCTAGCATAGACCACTGAGCGAATAGTTAGAGAGAGCCCACTCTCTAGGTAGCGCAATCCATCCTCACTGCGCTCTAGTAGGCGTGTTATCAAACTAGGATCGGAGAGGGCTCGTACAACGCTATTCCAACTTAAAACGTAACCGTTCACTCTCCCCGCTAAATTTTACCCCTCACCCCAACCCTCTCCCGCCGGGAGAGGGAGATTAAGGAGGGAGAGTGAACGGTTACCTTAAAACAGGTAAATCATCTTGAGCATCCGACAGAGCGATAGTCATATTATTGGCGTCACCCATATCATCCTGCCAGCTAAACTGCCATGCACTGTTAGGTTGACTCTCATCAATCTGGTTACCGACTAAGCGCTTTTGCACAGTGGCATCATCACTCTTCCAGCGTATATCGAGCTCCCAGTAGTGACGCGGGGCGAATATTTCAGCATTAGCCGCTCTTTGGCGTATATAGAAAAACCCTTTCTCAACTTGGCCTAACTGTTCGAATAGTGTGCATTGCCAGTAAGATAATGCGTGGTAATCCTCTGCCGTAGTACCGCTTGGAGGATTGACCGGATAGAAGAGTCGATTGACCCGATCACCACAAGGATTCTCTATCTCCAGTGAAAGGCTGGCAGTATTCAGGGCAATAGAGAGTTGCATACCGTCACTTGAGCGTTCTGTAAAATCGATTAGGTTATCGCCATTTAAATCGTGTCCGACCTGAAGCTGGAGCTGATACTCCCCTGTGGGTGAATTATCTACCATCCATTCGGAATTGATAATTGAGTCAATGATTTCACTCTCTGTTAACAGATAGCCCCCTTCACTACCTATCGACTGCTTAACGCTATACCATCCCTCCTCTCCATTATCGGGTAGCGGTTTAATTCGCCACTGATAAGTGGCATTCGGATAGTCGGGTTCGAGCGGTTCAGCTAATGGCTCGCGATCAGCGATGATACGCTTCTGTTGTGGTTGGTAGGTAAGGCTAGCGAGTGCGGCAGGCGCGTGTAACTCAACTGTTGCATCGGCTACGACACTGCCACTATCACTATAGACATACCCCTGTATTATTGATGAGTGTGATTTTGGTGTGAGCGCGAGTTGATACTCCATTTCGCTATCTATCGCGACGACATTTAAACTCATGCTATTGCGGCGATAATCGGCATGAATCGCCTCAATTTGCAGATCGGGATCGGTCAGTGACAGGACAACATTATAGAAAGTGACTCGACCGCTACTATCGGTGCTTAAACGGATACCATTTGGCAAACTAACTAAGGCATCGGTAATAGGGGTTCTCTCTTGCTCATCAATGACTTGAATAACGATATCTCGCTGTACCGAAGCCACTCGTTTTAAGACGAAAGCATAGTCATATAGCCCCCCCTCTTGGCTATCTTGTGACATCAGTGCCGCTCCGTGACGAGATGTCATAATTAATTGATCTGTAGGCAGTTGTTGAGCAACGGCCCTTCTCTCTTCAGGGGTGAAGGCAAACATACCATCTTCTAAATTATGAATGGGAGAGCGATTTTCTCCTGGTACTGGATTAGGTTGATAACTGTTATCGAGCGCGGGATTAATAAAACGAACCCCATCTGAAATGCGTTGCCAGCCATTAGTAGAACGGGCATAAATATCGATCTCGGTAATATAGAGATTATTGCTAACACTAGCACCAAAGTCACAAAGCAGCGCTAAATACTCCTCCATTGTTCCTGAGATAAGTTGCGACTGATAGGGATCGATAGTGGCATAGCTACCAAGAAAACTAGCAGATAGCTGCTCATCTTGTAAAACCTGCTCACTACTCGAGTCGATAACTTGGAGGCGGGAGCCTGCAATTACCTGCCAAGACCACTGTTCGATACTATCCTGAGCATTAGGGTGATCACTATTAAAGTCGCTCTCTACACTGCTTGCAAGTCCATCTATATCGACAACCGCATCAATACTGCGGTAGGGGGAGATGCGGATCTTAATACTTCGTGAAGGGTTAGTGCGCCCTGAAGCGTGTAATAACACGGCCCCGTAACTATGGTTACCATTGTTAGGAACAGAGGTCGCGATAGAGCTATGTAGTGGGCGTGCTAGAGAATCCTCCTCTAAAACACTATCAACATTTAATGGTGTAATCTCATCGGCCTCTTCCTGCATGACGGCATAGAGTAGCCGTGCATTTTCGGTTATCGTGAGTTGAGTCGGTAGGTAGCCCTGCTTGCGCAGCTCGAAATCTCCCTCTTGGTTAAGCATCTCCTCGGTGAGCACAAAACCGCTGGTAGCGTCGGTAATTGTGCCGATTAAAGTCGAATTCTGGTAGAGTTCAACCCCCTGAATGAGTGCAGGAAAACCGATGTCATTAGGGAGACCATAGACATAGAGTGTTTTAGCTGGAGAGGATGAGGGGGGAGAATCATCGTTATGTGGAAGAGTAATCTGGCCGAGATCAAAGCGATTACTCTCATCTATGTTGACTTGGCTATAGAGCGTCCCTTGTTGATCTCTTATCTGCACAAAATAGCCGCTGGCCTCGGCCACACTCAGGCGATACTCCTGATCATTAAGCGCAATGGTGACCTCTCTTGGAGGAGCTGACTCATCGACACCACCGGTGCTATAGAGAGAAGCGGCAAGGCCATTACCTAAGTCAAATTCGGACTCATCTGTTGTGCCTATAGTTAATGGCTGAATCATATAGATCCAAAGGCCGTTATTGCTGTCAAAAGTCGTTAAGGAACCACTTTGGGTACTCATATCACGAAATTGCCATGAACTATTATCAAACGCAAATAGTCGTAGTGGCTGTTGAGAGTATTGGGAAAAGTAGCTGGTTAATGAGGCTAAATCAGTTACATTAGGCCCCAAACCCACTAAATTCCAACCCGGTTGTAAAGTGGTGCCATCTAAAGTGTATCCCTCACCAATGAGAGTGAGGTTGACTCCCTCTCGGTTCGATTTAATCCATACCCCTCTGTTTCTTAGATAGGAGAGAGACATCTCACCGAGAGAGCCGCTATCACTTATCATATCGTAAAATTGCCAGCCGCCATTAATAAAGGCAAAAATACGCTCAATCCCCTCTTGAGCGATATCTTTTACAAGCGGGTTGGTATCATCTTCTAAACCGTCGGAATAGAATGAAACCAAATTCCAGCCATTATTCAGTGTAATAATCTGTTCCGCTACCACGGTACGCGATAGAGTAAACAGTGATAAAATAATCAAAAACAAGATATTTCTTTTCATCATAGCTACAATCGTCCCATAAAAAATTAGGCTGAGCTTATACTCGGCGCGACCAGCTGAATAAAGCTTACTTCATTCATTTAAGTTATTAACATAAAACAATTATCATGTTTTGAACGCTCAAAAGTCCACCGCGAAGACTATAGCCAACTCGGTTCTGTTCATCGCTTGGGTTTTGTGCACAGCTAACCGCTGTAGCTTAAGAAAACCAAACACAGGGGGGGGGGGAGCCCTACTCAAATTTAACTTCCCTAAATATAGCCGTTCAGCTAGCGCTTGTCTAGCTAAATTGACAGCCATTAGCTTCTCCGGCTGAGCCATTCTCTCCTTCTCTCGATCCCGCCATACTCCGTACCGCCAGCATTATGACATTTTTAACTTATAAGCTATTGATATAAAAAATAGTTATCAATCTTTATAAAGATCAAAAATGTACAGCATAAAGTATCATTCGTGGAATAAGCGGCTTAAAAGCTGCATAATATCTAGTACAGGCGCCGGGATTCCTTGAGTGTTCGCCGGTTTTTTTGATCCCTTAAGCCCCACCATAGTCGCTTGCCGTCCTTAATTTTTTGGCGAAGTTAGTGTTAAATAGAGAGGTGTTAAATGTTAGCTGAAGAAGATATCTCCTTTATTAAAATCCACCTAGGTGGATGGTTAGCTGAGCAGTCACTCGGAAAACCACCAGTTGTCTATGAAATTGAACTACGAGAACGAATGGTGCGGGTTGAGGAGGCGCTAAAAAATCAGGGAGATGAGCTGAAATCCCAGCGCGAGCTCATTCGTGACCTCATGCTCCATATTGACAAGCGCTTTGAGCAGGTCGATAAGCGCTTTGAACAGAACGATAGACGCTTTGAAGAGATATTGGCGCAAATGGATAAGCGCTTTGAGCAGGTTGATAAACGCTTTGAGCAGGTTGATAAACGCTTTGAGCAGGTTGATAAACGCTTTGAGCAGGTTGATAAGCACTTTGAGCAGGTTGATAAACGCTTTGAGCAGGTTGATAAGCGCTTTGAGCAGATCGATAGGCGCTTTGAGCAGGTTGATAAGCGTTTAGAGCAGATAGCAGAAGAGAATAGACGGCGTTTTGAGCAAATCGATAAACGGCTCGATCAACAACATAATGAAATTATAGCGATTCATCTGGAGATTAAGCAGCAGATACGCTGGTTTTTTGCAACGACTGTCGCGGTGGGTAGCTTAGTGGTAGCGGCACTGCGGCTCTGGCCTATGTCGTAGAATTACGGTTACCGCGCCCTCCCCCCCCCGCGAAGATAATGGGAAGAGATAAAAAAACCGGCACCAAGGTGCCGGTTTTTAAGTTATGAGCAGAACTCAGGCTTTAGCCCTACTGCGCCTTAGGCAGGTCGATAGAGCGGAAGAGACCGCTATTGCCTAAGGTAGTGCGTACCTCTTCAGGGAAGGCGTCACCTGCAGTCATCACCTCAGCACGAACGATTTGGTTATCTACAACCTGAATCAGTAGTGCGGGTTGTGGATCGTGCGCTTCACCATTGGTGAAGTTAAACGGTCCGAAGGTGAGACGGCCTGCATCCACAGTGCCACCGCCATTAGTTGTAGCCGTTGCTAGCCCCGGCCCTTCAACAGAGACCGAGACCCCCTGACCATCAATGCGGCTGTAGTCGTCGATAGAGACCAAGTACATCCCATCTGCCACAACTCGTTCGCCACCCCCTGCATTATGGGTCGCCCAAGTGTGGTGTTCTGGTGCGAAGCGACTGTTCTGCTCGCTACCGCTACAGATGCAATCCCAATCCTGCACTTGGGTTCCCAAGGCACGACGGTTTGCGTAGTAAACATGGTAGGAGGCTGAGTTAGTAGTCGCAGGCCATGCCGGATAGTAACGGCTATGGAGATCCATATCGTGCCCATGCGTCCACTGCAGGGTAATGGTCATCGCGCCACTTTGAGGCGGAACCGCTGGCTGTACGGTAATGTCAGTAAAGTCAACCACCTGCTCGTTATAGTTACCGCCGATAGTCGCTTCAGTGAAGGTGTTATCCCCATCAGCCAGTTCGACATAGTCAGTAAAGCGCACCCGATAACGCAGGTAGTTATCAGCGACCGGTGTCAATGTCGGTACTAGAACCGTATTGTCACTTAGCGTGGTCGCTACTGTTGCTGCATCGCCGGTGACGGGACTTCCCATCGTCTGTGGCAGGGTGCTGATCGGCAGGTTATCGACCCCGCGACCGGAGCTGCGCAGGTACTCTAGCGTTAGAGATAGATCGTTAGGCAGGCGTAAATTGGCCGGTATATCGATGACCAGTTCGCCATCTATACGCGCTAATGTCTGCCCTGATACCGGCGTAATATGGGTAAAGAGTTGCGCCCAGTCAGCATCCAGACCCGCTTGGGCCAGTTCGATAACTTCGCTATCGGCCGGTTGGTCCATCTCAAAACTACCAGTTGCGGTCAGGAAGTTGGTTGAGGTGACCTGATAGGTGTAGGGGCCGTAGATGAGATCGGAGACATCAACGGTAGTGGTTGAGCCTTCCAATACAACTTGACGCTCAAATACCGGACGACCACTGTAGTCGTACAGTGATAGCATCACGGTTTCACCATAAGCACCTGTTGCGTTAAGGGTTATACCCAAATCACCTACGCTAGCGGCTTCATTGGTAATGTAGAGTGGCTGTGATAGAGCCGACTCGCCATTCATGTTAGTCGCTTGTACCTGCAACTCATTGTCGTAGTGGGTTAGTTGGTAATCGACATCGAAGAACCAGAGGCGGTTACCGGTCTCATCAGTGACCTCATAGAGGGCACGCGCCTGACGGGTATCGTTACGGCTCACCGGAATATCGATAATGTCGCCATTGAGGATAAATTGTAGCCCATTCGGCGCCTCATTGCCTGGACGAATCGCATCGTAGTTACCGGCACGACCATCGAAGCTGATTAAACCGCTCTCTTGATCCATCGAGTAGTTATCGATATGGACAATCGGTGCACCTACTGCCGCTTCAGTCGTGGTGTAGAGGTAGATATTACCTAAGTCCTGACGAGTACCGGCCGGGGCGACAATCTCTAGCTGCTCGGTGGTGATAAAGTTATTCTCACCGGCATTGTAGGTCGCATTCAGGCCATACCACTGTCCAGCGGTTAGGCTTGGAATGTTAAATTCACCTGCGGAGTCGGTGACTACGGTGCGGCGATTGCCGGCTAGGTCGCTCAGGATGACGGTTGCCCCGGCTGCGAGTGTGACTTCGCCGTCACCGGTGATTTGGCTGTCATTGTCGTGGTCGTAGTAAACGACGCCGGTAATGGAGCCAAAGGAGGGGAAGTAGCTACGAATCGCGGTTTGAGTCTCACCGAGTCCGGCACCGTTACGCGCTTGGACTCGAATTGAGTTGGTCCCTTCACGCAGGTCGATGGTGGTACGGAAAGTCGAGTCGGGGTTAAGCGCCAGAGGCCGCACCTGCCCATTCAGCACGATAGAGGCGGCATCGCGCACTCGACTCTCGGCTGTTCCTGCACCGTCAGCGTCGCCATAAGGAACGGGCACTAAAGTACCATCTACATCCTTATATTCGGTAATAGAGCCTTCAACGACAACAACGCCGCCCTCTTGGACACTGCCGACACTCGCTTCAATGAGTGGTACGACTTGGGAGTCCCACGCGACGGATGGTAGGGCTATGGTGACTTGCTGCGGAGCAGCGCTATAGACTAGTTCGGTTATCGTCTCATTCACTGCGGTATCGACTTCGCGCATGACCGTTAATGAGTCGGCATAGAGGCCGTAGTCGTTGCTACCGGCCACAGGGGTGACGACTAGGTCATATACGCCAACGGGTATCGCGCTAATCGTGATACTGCCCGTCTCATCGGTAGTATAGGCTGTGCCGTTAAGCTCTACCGTAGCACCAATCGCCGGGTTACTGCCCGCAGTGACAGTCACAGTCACATCGCGAGTCGGAATGCGATCCATATCGATATTGACATCGACAATATCTTCCAGCTCATCGGTAGTGGCAATATCGCGCTGGAACTTAGGTACCGGCTCTAGGGTGACATAGCGGAAGCCTGCTTTATCAGCATTGACCCGCAGATAGGAGGTGGTCATCTCCTCTACACTAACGGCACCATAATCCATCCGTAGCTCGCTAAACTGGTAGTAGCCGCCACGGTTAGAGCGGGTTGTCCGCTCCGGTACTCCTTCGCCAGGAATGACTGCCGCATCTTGTACCATGAGTAGTGCTGAGGGCTGCTGGGTAAAGGGAACTCTAAGATTCCCTGAGGCTTCAAACACAAACGGTACGCGGCTATCGTCGGTATCGCCATCACCATTTAGGTCACCGGCGACAATGGTATTCCCATTTGTGTCAGTGTAGCTCTCTTCGGCATAGATCACGGCCCGAACTTTGACCTCGACCCCCTCTGAACCAATGTCATCGATGTAACGCGGGCCAGTGTCAGCCGGGTTGGCGTCAGGGCCAATTGGAGCCGGCTCTAGCAGCGCTTTCATCAGCTCTGGATCTGAGAGTTTGGCCACTAGGTGGTTCCAGTTCAGGATGGGGGTCTTAACATTCGGATTGGTTAGGGCGATTGTCATACTATTACTAGGATTATCGCTATCATCAACCCACTGATACCCACCATTGCCATCGGGAATCAGGCGCCGAGTCTCGTAGTTGCCGTTACTAAAGTCTGGATCTGTCCAGCGAATATCGAGCTCCCAATAGACTGAAGGGGAGACGCTCTCCGGATTAGGTGTGCTGCCTGATACAGTACGGTTATAGACATAGAAGAAGCCCTTCTCCTGACTACCGCGAATATCGAACATGCAATCGCGTAAAGCGATACTCCCTTCGCCACCCTCTAGTGTCTCACTCACCGGATAGAAGAGGCGTGCTACACTATCGGTGGCACAACTACTGCCGCTGATGGTCGTAAAGCTAAGATACTCTGGATTGACGGCTACTTTTAGCTGACCATCCCCCGAGACCTCTTGGTAGTCACGCGTGCCGTTTTGGTCAATATCGTAGTCGATTTCGAGTTTTAGATCGTAGTTACCGACTAGATAGTAGTCGGCAGCGGCATCTTGCCCCTCATCTAGGTAGGTGAGTTTACGCACAATTTCATCATGCGTCAGGCGGTGGCCATCTTCAGCGCCTAAGGCCTCTTTCACGGTGACCCAAAGCGGCGCACCATTCTCATCGACATCGGTGATTAAAATTCTAGCAGCACCGCCGCTATCGGCAACCACGGCACCATCAAGCGTCTCTTGGTTGTCATCCACATGGACTTTTAGCATCCAGCGATAGTTAGCTTGTGGGTCTTGGTAGGTGATGAACTGTTTGTTCTCTTCGTCGTGATCCAGATTAGCCAATGCAGCTGGGGCGACTAAGCGCACCAATGCCTCGTTAACCGGGGTGTTGTCATCACCCTCCTCAACATAACCCCGAATCGTTGCGGTACGCGGTACTTCGTTTAACTCAATAGTGTAAGTATCGTTACTACTAATATCACCGACTAACAAACTAATAGTGTTGCGATAGTGGTCTGTTCGCAGAGCGTCAATTTGGATCGTTGGATCGCTAAAGGGCAGCGAGACATTGGCAAAGGTCACTTCGCCATTGATGTCGGTTAGCTGATGGACACCACCGGCCAGAGTCACTAGGGTATAGGGGAGTGGGTTGCCACTCTCTGCATTCACTACTTTGACTGTAATATCACGAAGCATTGGGGTAATCTGTTTTAGCACAAAAGCGTAGTCGTGCAGACCACCGCTACCGTCCTTAACCATTAAACTCCCATCTTCCATTGAGGTCATCACCCAGCGATCTAAGGGTAGCTGCCCCTTAACCGCACGGCTCTCTTGGGCGTTATAACCGTAGAGCGCCTCGGATAGGCTCTCTAGCGGTGAAGTGTGAACCGCGCTGCCGGGGGCAACCGCTGGGGTTGTGCCGGCACCCAGTTGCGGGTCGATAAACTTTACGCCACGAGAGATACGCTCCCAACCACCCGGACGACGGGCATAGACATCGATTTCGGTACGATAGGGGGCGTCAACATTGGTGGTACCAAATTCGGCCAAGAGCGATAGATACTCATTCATTGTGCCGGAGATGAGTTGGCTCTGATAGGGGTCGATGGTGGCGTAGCCGCCTAGTAATCCATTAGCCGTAGCCTCTTCAAGTGTCAGTTCAGCTTCAGTGGTGCTGTCCATAACTTTTACGCGGCTACCACCAATCACTTTCCAAGCCCAGCCACCGGCACCCTCATCGTTAGTAGCTAACGCCTGTAGTGTCTCTACCGAAGAGGCAATGGTCGGGTTATCTGCGACAAAATCGGCTGCGACAGCTGCCTCCAGTCCGGTAAGATCATTGACCGCATCAAGGGTGGTATAGGGGGTGACATTGACATTAATGCTGACATTGGGATTCTCACGACCGGCTTGGTGGAAAATAACCGAGCCAAACTGATTTCTGCCTAAGGTTGGCATAGTGACCGGACCGGCAGCATTTAAGACCCGCGCGGTTACATCATTATCGGTAATCTCTTCATTCGTTAGTAGCCGACTTTGCTCTGGCGCTTCACCATTCATGATGGAGTAGATAACCGGAGCAGGATCGTTACTCACCACCACCTCTGTAGTGACAAAGCCTTCACGGCGTAGCTCTAGTTTTTGACCAAAGATAGAGACATTATCTAAACTAAGGCGAAATCCTTCAACCGGGTCAAGAATTGTGCCCATCGACTGCTCGGTGCCATCGCCATTAATTAAAAAGACTTCGACATCTTGCAGTAGTGTTGGCGCACCGACTCCTGAGGGAATGCCATAAACAAACAGTACCGGCTCGGAGGTTGCAATCGATAGATCGCTGACATCAAAGCTCCCTTCGCTAGCACGAACTGCTGCGTAATTATTACCAAAACTATCGGTAATTTGTAGGTTATAGTCATTGGCCTTAGGTACGGTTACCGTAACGCTATCTTGTCCGGGAATGATGATGGTTAGCTGTTCGGTTTCAGTTTCTGAGGCGGTTCCCGAGGTATAGATAGTGGCTTCAAAGTCACCGAATAGAGGGATGACTGTTGAAGCGGTGCCATTTATGGTCGCGAATAGGGGTTCTGTGGCGTAAATCCAGACGCCCTTATCAGAATCAAGTTCGGTAAGGTTACCTTGTTCGGTTACAAAGTCATATAATTGCCATCCTCCATCAACATAGGCAAAGATTCGCTGTGGCTTAACATAACCATCTAGCGCATTAACCATTGAAGTGATATCAGTAATACCTTGACCAAGTCCAACCAAGTTCCATCCCAGCTGTAACGAGTTTGCATTAACATTACTGGACGGACCATCTAATGTAATTGAAACATTATCAGAGGCATTAACCCATGCGCCTTTATTTAAAATACTAGTGACTTTCCACCCACCTAGTTCACCAGAACCACTACTGAAATCATAAAATTTCCAACCACTATCATAAACAAAAATCCGTTCAACACCGTTTACTGCAAATGCCTCAGAGACTAACAAATCATCTGTAGAACCCTTAGAGTGAATCGAAACCAAATTCCACCCTTCTGTCAACTCCAACTGTTGGGATGCTGATGCATTATTGAAGTTGAGCGCAGAAAGAACTGCCAAAGCAACTGTAGAATACCGAAATTTCATATTTTTAAACCCCTAACTATAAATCCAAAATTTACCCAGCTCATAAAACAAGCGCAACAAGTGCGCTTGCTTACGGAGTTACGCTTACTCTGCTGGCGTCATTTCTAACGAATCACTATCATCACTTGTACCAGAGGCATTCACACCTCCGAATCCAGTGACTGGATCTTGATCAGCCACAAAAGTCACATAATAGTATGTATCGTTGATAGTTAGCTTATACGTAATTTCCTTATTAGCATAAAAACCGTTTACAGAAATGGTAAAGTCTCTTTCACCATCAGCATTATAATCAAAATGTGCTAGACCTGGGGCTGACAAATTTGTTCCAGTTTCATCCGCACAAAGTTGCAAAGTTCCCCCTTCTGGGAAATCATTTGTTGTTAACGTATCAATTTCTTCTTGCTGCTTTCCATCACACGGATCAGGAACGGCATCATCTGGATGGTTAGTAATCGTAACCACATAGTCGATGGCAGCCCCTTGTTCAAACTCCCCAGCCACATTAGCTGACGGCGTTGCCGACACGGTGAACTGATAATCACTGTAGTCATCCGTCGCACCACGAACAGTCTGAATAGTCACTGTCGCCTCGGTAGCACCGGCAGCAAAATTGATGGTAGAGGATTCAGGTTGGGTATAGTGGGTACCCGCTTGCGCTGTATCACCCGCTGCACCAAAAGTTAACACCCCTTGCCATGCAATAGGAAGTGCCTCATCAACACTAAAGGTTAGTGTTATGGCATCGCCTTCTTGAACCGAAACGGCATCGACAGGAACAAAACCGACATACTCTTCTACAAAATCATCGGAACCGATAGGCTCATCACCCCAAACATACTCACCCCAGTCATACCCCTCATCATCACCGATAAAGTCGGGATCATTGGGATCAAACGCAGCAATATTGCCGCTCTCATTTGGATAGTAGCGGTCAATGTGGGTATCAAACGCCGTAAAGTATGTAAGACCGTCTAAATTCCCAATCGTAGCGAAGTCATCAACCCCTTCAAGTTCAGCAATCAACGCCTCTGCATTTAATTTAGCTGACTGAGGAAGACTGGCTGGTAAGCGGCTATTAATACGAGCAACAGTAGTGCGAATATCATCAATAAGTTCATCTCGTAACGCAGCATCAATAGTTAGCTCTGGATCATTCACCAAATCACTAAACAGCTCAAGCACTTGGCTCAGATATTCCATATCCATACTATACTGATCGGCAGTGGGAATAGCGTCAACCAGAGTACCTTCGGCGTTAACAATCTTACCTATCTGACCATTAGCCTGTAGGCCTAGACCCATCATGAAGAGAAAATCCTCTTCGGCCTCGTCACCCAACTCAGTTACACGACTACCAGCCCCCCTATCGATAACTTTTACCAAAAAGTCTGCCGCATGGAGCACACGACTGTAGTCTGCTAGGTTATCCAGATTGAGTTCTGCCGGATCGATACAGACTTCAACCCCATCGCTAACGGAACAGGTTAAACCACCACCAAAACCGGTAATGACCGCTTTTAGTGACTCTTGATAGAGAGTGTCAAAGGTCTCATCGAAGGTGATATTCTCAAGATCAGCCAAGGTCTTATTTTTATCTTTAATGATGCGTGCAGCCACCATCTCTGTTTGTGGCGTGGCATTGGCCTTAACCTCATCACCAGCGGTTCGTATAATAGAGCGCATCTGCTTCAGCTTCGGCGTAGATCCATCCGCTATTGTTCCACCTTCTGCCTTCACCGTTAACGGGAATTTCGCTTTAGGGATACCGGCAGGGATCGTATATTTACCGTCATCATCAGTGGTAGCGGTATAGGTATGACCCAATCTATCAGTAATAGTCACCGTTGCACCACGAACCGGCTCGTCGATAATCACCCCTGCGACGGTTGCGCTATCTTGAACGGTAATCACCACCCGATCAGTCGCTGTAGCGCCTTTATCATCGGTAACCGTTACACTAAAGGTAAGATCTTCGTTAGCAGCTAAATTCGGTACCGTAAAACTAGGGGTTGCGGTATCTGCACCGGTTAAGGTGACCGTTGTACCACCAGCCTGAGTCCAAACATAGCTCGCAATCGTACCATCGCTATCTGTAGCAGTTGCTTCAAGATTAACCGTTGCCCCTTCCGCAACCGAACTATCATTACCGGCATCGACAGTCGGGTCACTATTCGTTGATGCAGCCGGCTTAACGGTAACAACCACCTCATCTCTCTTCTCGACGCCTTGGTCATCCTTAGTCACTAAAGTAAAAACCAACTGCTGTTGCGAAGTGATAGACGCAGTTTTAAAGGTAGCGTTTGCCGTATCCGCGTTTTCCAGTGTGACCGGTAGGCCACCTGCTTGCACCCACTGATAGGAGACAATATTACGAGTAGTATCGTTAATATTGGCCGCTAGAGTTGCTGTAGCACCTGCGGTGACCACTTGATCTGCACCAGCATCACCCGCTGTTGTGGTATCGGTGGCTGTGGCCGTCGTCGTTGCCGTATCGGTAGTGGTGGCAGTGGTCGTCGCCGTGCCGGTAGCCGTTGCCGTGCCGGTAGCCGTTGCCGTGCCGGTAGCCGTTGTCGTGCCGGTAGCCGTTGTCGTGCTGGTAGCCGTTGTCGTGCCGGTAGCCGTATTAGTACTGGTCGCTGTCGCGGTATCTGTTGCTGTAGAGGTTGATGGCGAGCTATCCTCATCATCACTACAAGCCGATAGCGTCAGCACAGCACTAATAGCTAGCGCTAAAAACTTTTGACGGTGTGGAAAATTATGGTGATTACTATTATTCATGTAACAAAATACTCCTGATTGCATCTATTGACCTATAAACCAGTGGCTAGTGTAGCCAATTTTTAAGTGATTGCCAATGACATTGGCGTGATATTAGCCCATCTAAACAAAACAAAGTGTGACCCACCTCACAAGTCGGACTCTCTTGCAAAAAAAAGAGCCCTAACCCCAATATCCTAAGATATTAGAGACTAAAAAACCTACTCCAAGTAGAGCCATATCCCCTGCCCCGCCTCAATACTACGCTGGGATCCCACTTGCCGCTCAAAATCAAAGAAGCTCCAATTTTGATTAAATCGAAATAATCTCTTTGGAGTCAAGCCGGTCGCTTCAACTCTAGTCGCTAACTGCTCGGTATCAAACGGCTGATCCACCCCAATTAAATTCCACCCTCGGTAGAGAGTCTGCCATAGCTGCGTCTCTGAATCGGCAGCGGTGCCACTAACTATCAGATCAAACGAACTGCGAGCCTTAATCCATATCCCTCTATAGGGCGGCAGACGCTCACTAGAGGTTAATAGCGGCTCAATAAAGTGCCAAGCGGGTTGGCCTTCACTGTTTGGCTGATAGAGAAAAATGCGCTCAACCTCTGACTCATTGAAGAGCTCTGCCACCGTACGCGGCTCATCAAGGTGGAGACTAATCAAATTCCACCCCGCAGCTAGAGAGATTAGCTGTGTTAACTGCGGCGTGCCGTAGTGAACACTCGCCGTAGCAGCCGAGTCGCTAAATAGGCCGATCTCAGCCCCATAGCCACAGCTCAACTCGCCATCAGAGAGCGACTCACACCCAGGGGCCTGCGTATCCTGCCAAATATGCACCGCGTCGCTTGCGGTCGTTAGGGTTACATCGGCAAGAAAACGGCTATAGCGAATCCCATAATGGTTAATCGCAACCGCCCCCTCACCGCTGATCTCATCTTCAAAGCGTCGGCTGCTATCAAATAGATTTCCATCACTAAAGTAACCAGAAGGGTACTTCGCAGCGTGAATAAAGTCATGAAACAGTTCGGATAAAGAGGTTTGGTAGTCCTGCCGCAGTCGATTATCGATAATCGACTCCCAGCCATCCTCGGTTGCAAAGCTCTCCAAAATCTGTCGCATAATATCCAGACCAAAGCGCCCCTCTAGGTAGAGAGCAAAAATGGCGGCACCATACTCTTTAGAACCATTAAAAGTATCCATATCGAGGTGGCACTGGCCATACCAACTATCGACAAAGCGGATATAGTCATCGCCCTCCGGGTAGAGCTGCTCCTCCATCGCCGTGGCCGTGGCCTCTAGGAACCAGAGATCGCTATCTAAAAAGTCGCCGCTATCTTTATAGGCAAACTGCACTAAGTGGAACAGTTCGTGCGCTAGCGTAATCTTTAGTAGCTCCCCCTCTAGCACCGGATTAAAGACCATAAAGCCGGTACCTTCACTATATTGATCAGCAAAGGCGGCATAGTAGGGTTCAATTCTGACAGTCCGCCCCGTTTGGGGATTTCTAGCGCCACGATTACCGATGTAGATATCGATATAGTAGCTCTCCGCCCCCACAGGGGCTCTCAAACCGAGGGAGGTGACATAGAAGTCGTGCACTCGGGCTAACTCCTCACTCAAACTCTCTGCCATAGCGATGGTAGCACTGTCATTGGCGTAGGTTTTGCCATAGATGACTCGGTAGGGGGGGGTGTAGCGGTAGATATTGTAGTTATCCGATTCGATAGGTGCGACAGTTAATGCCAGTGGCGCAGGGGAGTTGGTACTATCAAGTGTCGCCATGAGCACTCTGGCGGTTACCACCTCGGCGGCACTCGGCGCACTCTCCCCTCGTCGTTCGGCGAAGGTTCCCCCCGCACGATGCTCTAATAGTAGCGAGTCACCCTCCGCTACCGTTGAAGCGTTCGAAGCGGTCGCAATCAACAACAGCGGCAGTAAAATTGCCACCATAGAGTTCACCACCTGACGGCTATTCAAGAGTCACTACAACCTCTTTACCATGGAAGGTGATAGTCGCCACCTCTCCTACCGCACCGAAGGGGATCACCCTGAGGGTATTGGCATCCAATATCTCAACCTCAATCGCCTCCATACTGTATTGATAGCCCACTTGGGAGTTGCTATCATCGCCATCTTCTGGCGGCATATAGATAATCAAACTCTCCCCGCTTTGGGCGCCTATCGACTCCCCAGTTTGAGTCACCGTATAGAGCGGCTCCCCAGGATCACGGGTGGTAAAGCTCCAACTCAACCCCTGCTCAACATCATCCTGACGATAATCGACCTCAACCGAATAGCGCTCACCCCAGTTGAGCCGCTCCAGAGGAAAGAGAGCAAACTCACGGGCGGAAAATTGACCATTAGGATCGTTCGCGGCAGTTAGCAGTCGCACATTAGAGACCAACTCCCCTAGGGCATTATATAGCTCAAAGCGGGTAACTTCAGGATCTCCCCCGATTTCGGGGTTAAACTGAATAGAGACAGGGTAGCCAGAGACGCTATAGTCGGGGAGCGGATCGGGAGACTCTTCGAAAAAGACCGGCGGAATATCAACTGCATCCTCAACTGGCCACAGAACGATAGCGGGATTAGCTAACGCTACATTCGCCGTAGCCCCCTCATAAAGGGAGGCCTCTATCTGCATCGCGGAATCGGCACAGACATTCGGATAGTAAGAGCCAAAACCGCTAAAACTGTCACCTAAACAGAGCTCGGCTAAGGTCTGGTTACCCATTTTATAGGTATAGCCATTTAGCCCTGTGGTACTATTCGCCGCCGCGCCGATACCTACCTCATTGTGGGTAAATGTCAGAAAGCCAAAGCGGTGGTAAATAGCGCTCATGAGACTCTCAATCGAGCTCTCAATAGAGGAGTTGGCATAGGTATCCGACGACACATTTTCACTCACTGAGCGGCTGGGATAACCGGCATAGAGCGCTCTGTCAATCGGTGCCCTACCGGTAAAGCCAGGTAACCCCTCCTGCTCATAGTGCCCCGAGATAGCATGGGTCACAAGATAGTTTGAGTGGTTCACTGCCGCCGCCTCTAGCGCTTGATTGGAGGCAAAGGGTACCATCCCCACATCGCTACGAACACGGTTTAACAGACCTAAACCATCATCGACCGCAATATCGGTAGCTGTTGAGGTCTCGGTAGCTGTTGATGTCTCGGTAGCTGTTGATGTCTCGGTAGCTGTTGATGTCTCGGTGGCTGTTGAGGTCTCGGTGGCACTATCAGCCGCTGTCGCCGCAATGGTAACAAACACCCCAATATCGTTAATTGAACCATCACTCACCAATCGGACGATAATCGTCTCACCCGGAACAGTCAGAGTCTCACTCATCGCACCACTATAGAGACCATACTGCTGACCGGCACCATCCTCAATATAGACATAGTCGAAGCCGGCCTCCGTCGCCCCGTTAACGGTCACCGCCAACGCTTCGGCTCCCTCAATCGAGAGCTGCTGTTCAAGCGTGTCGTTCTCGCTATAGGGGCCACTATTCCAAGAGGTAAGATCGGTCGTGCCGGTATCAGTCGCAGTGGAGGTATCTATCCCACCACTATAGGGCTCCACTCTCACCGTTACGCCACTGTCGTTGACTGAGCCATCACTCGTTAGGGTAGCGACAATTGAGGCCCCTTGAACGATCAACGACTCCTCAATGGTACCTGAGAACACGGCCACCTCAACCCCATAACCATCCGTAATCGTCAGCTGATCAAACCCCTCTTCGGTAGCACCACTGACCGAGACTAACAGAGCGTTCGCCCCGACAACACCGAGCTCTTGGGTAAGGGTTGCACTATTCGGATAGGGACCACTGCTCCATTCGGTTACCCTCTGATGACTATTATCGGCAATGGTCACCGTCACGCCTGATGCGGTAGTGCTACCATCACTGGTTAACTCAGCTCTAATAGATGACCCACTCACTTCAAGCTGTCGGTCAATCTCCCCGCTCAATTGGGCAATTAACTCATCATTAGCGTCATAGAGTGAGACGAGATCCCTCTCAGCCTCTGTCTGCCCGACCAGCGTCACCGAAAGCGAGGTCGCGCCAGTTATCGAGAGCTGCTGACTCAACTGGGCATTATTGTTATAGGCTCCGCTACTCCAGCTCAGGATATCGTCGCTGCTAGCAATCGTAACCAACACACCGCTATCGGTGACAATGTCATCACTCACCAAGTCAACCGAGATAGATGAGCCTTGAACCACAAAGCTAGTGCTAATCTCACCGCTTAGTTGACGAACAAGATTCCCTTCAGCATCAGTAATAGACACAACATCGAAGTCAGCCTCGGTACGGCCACTCACTGTCACTGTTAGGGCTGAGGCCTCAGGAATACTCAACTCAACCGGATCAACAGCATCGTTATTGTCGTAGGGACCGCTATACCATTCGGTCAAGCTGCCGCCGCTATTCGCAGTCGCGCTAGTAATCGTGATATCGACCCCCGCGGCGGAGACACTGCTATCACTCACTAGCTGCGCCGTGAGGCTATTACCGTTCAAAAATAGCCGCTCAGAAAGTACCCCGGTGAGTTCAGCAATGCGCTCACCATCGCTATTGATGATATAGAGATAGTCGTAATTTTGCTCCACCTCACCGGTGATCGTGACCTCCAACTGCTCAGCATCCGGAATCGTCAACACCTGCTCTATCGTGGCGTTATCGGGATAGGGGCCGCTGCGCCAGTTTGCGCTCTCGGTGTCACTAATCGCCCCCGCAATACCGATTAGGGTGACCGTGACCCCAGCGGCGTTCACAGAACTATCCGCCGTGAGGGTCGCCGTAATCGTACCACTGGTAATCGTATAGGTTTGATTCATAAAACCACTTAACTCCCCAATCAGCTCGCCCGAACTATCACGCAGCGGCTCGCCATCGGCGTCAAACACCCTGATAAAATCGTACCCCTCCTCAGTCTCACCGACGATAGAGAGCTGATACTCGCTATACTCCAACGGCAGCGAGAGCCGTTCGCTCCAGTTAGCATTTTCGATATAGGCACCAGTCGTCCAGCTAACTCGGTTGGCTGCCTGAGTCGAGCCGGTCAGATCAAGCAGATAGCGCTGATCTAAAGTCGATTGAGGCTCCATCCCGCCATAGAGATCGTACCAACTGTAGTTCCAACTCGCATCCTCAATATTGACGCTAATCTCCCACTGACCAGAGGGGATACCCAATGGAAACTGGAGTTGCGCCTCCCAAGTGCCCTCTGTTACCGAGCCATCGACCAAGGTCGCTTCAGCAACAATCGGCTCAAGCCCGCCGCCGATTGCAGCCATGCTCTGCTCCCACTGTCGCTGCTGACTCTCATCCGCCTCAGCCGGTAGGTGGGGCCAAGCGGTCACCCCCACCCAGCTTATCTCGGCGGCGTTATCGCTAAGCTGTAGCCGTAGCATGACCTGGTGGCCGCTACTATTTAAATCTATCGTGGTAATAGACTCACCTGTCACAACATCGGGATAACCTATGGAGAGTAGCTGCGGCGATTCGGCATCGGCAACCTCACCGATGAGTTGTGATAGGTCGATAGTAATCGTTGCATCCCCTTGGGCGTCCACCACAAACTGACCCGACTGCGGTGGATAGTGGTCGATAAACAGCTCATACGAGTAGCTCCCAGCCGTTAAACCGCTGAAAGGGCCAACAGCGCCGGCAACGGAACTCCACGGAGTGTCAGCGACTAGCTGCCCATTGGCATTATAGATAGAGAACCACCCCTCACTCACGCTCTCATCCTCTGGCAGAACCACAACGAGTGCTACCTCGCCCTCACTCTCCCCTAAACCGCCACCTAGCTGCGGGTCGAGTTCAAGATAGATCGGAAAGCGGTCACTCCCTAGGCCGTTGCGGTTAGTCGCGATGAGCATCACCTCGGGTGAGGGTAGCTGTGCTGCCGTCAGTGGATAGCTAGTATCAAAATGCCACTCCGTCTCGCTCGTCTGCGAAACCGTTACGGCAACGGTAGCGACTGGGCGGTTATCGACATAGAGTTGCAGCGGCTGCACCGCTTCACCCGCGCCACCATCATAATCGAAGACGATACCGCGCAGCTGAAGCTGATTATCGCTATCTAGGGTAGCGCTCTCGGTAATCACGACCGGAACTAGGTCGATGTCGATATCCCCTAGCGCATCTAAGCCGCTATCGGTTAGGGTGATTTGACCGACACCGGTTATGGCCGGATCGATTAAATACCCCTCAGGAAGAGTAAATAGTCGCCCCTCAAACTGATAGGCGGCATTTAAAAAGTAGATCTCGTTTGCACGCAGCCCCGATAGCTGAAACTGGCCCTCACTATCGGTCTCTATCACGGTGGTCTCGCCATAGATATTGGAGACTACCACCTCAGCACCCGCCGCTACCCCACGGCTGCTGTCAGAACTATAGAGAAGTTCACCTCTCACCGTACGCAGCTGCGGCTGGTAGTGGCGAATAGCGACCGAAGATTCGGTAAAACCGGCCTGATTAACCGCCCAGAGCAGGATCTGGTTCTCCCCCTCGTCAAGATTTTGGGTGATGGAGACATTTGAGTTGCTATTGAGTGGAACCGAGAAGCTCTCGCCGTTAATCTCTAGCGCCACCGCATCGCGAATCCGAGTATCCCCACTCATGCCATAGGGGTAGGTGCTAACCTCGCCATTGGACTCTATATACTCCACTACCCGCCCCGTGACCAAAACGGTACCATTCGCTTGGACGGGGGAGACAGAAAACTCTTCGATCATCGGCGGTAACCCGACTCCACTCGTTATCGGGGCTAGAGTCATCAATACTGGGAGCTCGGCGGCGGTGGCGCTGCGCTGTAGCTGTAGGGTCTCAATCGCCATATCGAACCCACTGTCACTCGGTGGAATGGCGACAATTTCGTAGTTTCCTAGCGGTAGATCGGCCAGAGTTCTGCGGCCACTCTCATCGCTCACCCCCTGAGAAGCTCCATTTAGCCAAATCTCGGCCCCTGCGAGCGGCTGATCCCCAGCCGTGATGCTCACCACGACCGTTCTGGTCGGTCTGTTCTCTAATACTAGCTGCGGATGGGTGACGCTAGCGCTCTCGGGTCTAAATTTTGCCACCGCTTCAGGGAGTGTGGTGCGGTATCCCGCTTTAGCCGCATAGAGTCTTAATAGCGAGTGGGTAAGAGTCTGATTGGTATATCCCCCTAGGTTAATATCGATATTATTAAAGTGGTAGTTACCCTCACTATCGGTAGTGGCGATGCGCTCCGGCAAGGTATCGGCAGGCACGGCAGTACCAGCTTGTAGCGCGACCAACTCCTCTATCGTCGCGCTAAATGTGAAGCGGCGCTCATAGCGCTGCGACGACTCATTAGCCACCGCCCGCAGGACGATACCGACACCCGCACCATCAATATAGCGTTGATCGCTCTGATTTTGCCCCACCTCAGCAAACTGTACGAGCTGATTCACCAGCTTATGGTTCGAGAGTGCGGCCACTAGCACGCCCCAGTTTAGTACTGGGGTATGGCTCTGCGACTCACTCAGTGCAAGAGTTGCCTCGGAGGTAGGCTCGGTTTGCCAGCTAAAATCGCCCGCCGCTGTCGGTCGCAGATAGCTAGTCTCGTCGCCCCCACCACTTTGCCAGCTAATATCGAGCTGCCAGTAGGTCTGATCGCTCTCCTCCTCTCCCTCTTGCGGCTCAAGATAGAAGAAGCCGATCTCTCGCCCCCCTTTGAGCTGGGGGTTGCTGTCAAGAGGCACCGGTACCAATTTAGCCGGATTGAGCTGCACTACCGCCTCTAGCTGTTGCGATATCTCATCGTAGTCGGGTCTCTCATCACCGTTAAGATCATAACTAATCGCGAGCTCCAGAATGAAGCGCCCAGTATAGTAGGCCTCATCATATTGTGCCGTTGCCACGCTACGACCGAGAATGGTTATCTCTTTAAGCAGCTCGTTCGCGGTCAATATATGCTTATCGTCGCTGCCGAGTTGGGTAAGGGTGTTCCATTGGCTGCCCCCGTTATCACCGACTAACAGACGCCCAGCTGTCGCTGAGACCGTCTCCGCCGGACGGATTCGCCATTGATAGCTTGCGGCTGGATCGTCATCGACCTCAAATTGATTTAACTCATCGTTGTAGCGCAGCGTTGACATAAGCGCCGGAGAGAGCAGATGGACTTCGGCCCCTGCCAGCGGGTGACCGTTGCTATCAACTAGCTGGCCGGTGATCGTGGCGGTTGTACTCAGTTGTGGCAGGATGAGATTAACATTAACGGCTGCAGCGCTAGCTTGTAATAGGGTATCGACGGCGAGGCTCTGGCTAACCCGCTGATAGTCGCCATGCAGGGCTGAGATCGTTAGCGTGCTACTGTCGGAGGGGGGAACAATATCATCAAAAACCGCCCTACCCTCGCTATCGGTAAGAGCCACATACTGCTCTGCAATAGAGACCCTTGCCCCCTCTATCGGTTGACCTGAACGAGCAGTCACAGTCACTTCAACTCTCCGTTTTAGTGAGGTCAACTGCTTTAGTACAAAGGCGTAGTCATAGAGTCCGCCCGCTGTCTCGCCCTGTCTCATTAACGCCCCATCTTCGGCGGTGGTTAAGAGCCACTTTTGCGGGGAGACCTCCCTAGCGAGGGCATAACTCTCTTCATTGCTGTAGCCGTAGTGGGTGCCCACGCTATCACTCACGCCCGCGCCGCTATTATTGCCGAGCGCTGGATTGATAAATTTAACGCCCTCGGCAACGCGCTGCCAGCCGTCAGCGCCTCGAAGGTAGAGATCGATATCGGCCCGATCCCCAAAGTTCGATAGTAGAGCGTAGTACTGCTCCATCTTGCCACTTAAGAGCTGACTCTGGTAAGGAACAACAGTCGCGTAACTGCCTAAGGCGGCGGCGGTAGTATCGGCGGCGGCGAGGGTCTCGCCACTGGTCATATCTTTCACTTCGACTCGGGAGCCGGCCACCACGCTCCAGCTCCAATCGGGCCGCGCTGTCAGCGTCTCGGCATCAAGCTGGTGATCGCGAGCAAAGTCGGCCGCAGCCTCTTGAGCTAACTGGTCTATATTCCGAATCGTATCGGCAGAGCGGTAAGGGGTGACGAGCAGACGGATATCGCGACTAGGGTTACTACGACCGGCCCTATGCAGCAGTACCGCTTTATGCTGCCCACGGCCACGAGTCGGCACTGCGAGGGGGGCCGCTGCGTTAAATCGATAGAGGGGGCGATTGCTCTCTGACTCCTCCTGCTGCGGTAGCACTCCACGACTCAACAGCTCTCCCCCCTGCTGCACGGCAGGCTGCATCACCGCATAGAGAGAGGGGCTATTTGGAACGGGAACTTCAATGGTCACATAGCCCGGTTTACGCAGCTCGACACTCTCTCCTGGCACGGCGCTAATCGTTAATCCCGTCGCAGGGTCGGTAATGGTACCGATTAGACTACCGTCATAGTAAACATCAACCCCTTGAAGCAGTTGTGGCACACTAATGTTGCTATCTTCGGGCAGGCCATAACTGCGGACAACAACAGTCCGCGCCTCACCCGGCTGTTGCGGGATCGGCTCATCTAAGAGGAAAGTCGTGGTCTCGGTGATCGTGCTTGGCGCGTAGTCACCCCCGCTCGCATCGCTTAACTGTAGGGTGTAGCCGGTGGCATCGGCCACTGTTACGCGAGTCGTGGTGCCGTTAAAGATAATCTCTAGCGTTTTAGTGGCGCTTGTTGAGACGGCCCCCTCGCTATAGAGGGTCGCAGAGACGCCGTTTGAGAGCGGAATCTCAGTCACTACAGTGCTACCGCCCTCCAGTTGTACCGCTAGCGGGGTGGCCAGATAGATCCAGTGCCCCGCCCCCGGAGTGAGTAGGGCCAGCGTGCCATTTTGACTTAGTAGATCGTAAAAAGACCATGAGCCACCCCCAAAGGCAAACAGTCGTTGCGGATAGAGACCGGCACGCCGTAGCTCGGTAGCGAAGCTCTCTGTGGCCAAGGCCTCTGAACCGGTACCAATTAGATTCCAGCCCGATACCAGCGTATCGACCTGAAACGGTTGAGCCGCACCTGAGAGGGTCAGGGTAGCCGTCGCCTCTGAATCGATCTTCACCCAAACCCCTCTATTGACTAGGGAGTTAACCGGCTCATCTTTGAGTGCCCCTTGCCCAGTTACCGCATCGTAGAAGCTCCAGCTACCGTTGCCAAAGGCAAATATTCGGCTAATGCCATCCTGTTGCCGAAAAAAGTCGCTAACCTTGGTTGAACCATCGCTATCGGCCTGAGAGTGAAGCGTCACCAAATTCCATCCTGGATTGAGCGTTAGCGTCTGCGCTGCAGAGAGGGTGGATGAGGCAACAACCAGCCATAGAGCAAAGATAAAACGAAGAGAGTTGACCATAACCTTAGACTTCCGAGGGTGATAGATAGGGGTTGAGATTGCTGCTAAGGATAGACCATTTTTGGCGGTATGGCAAATAGGGTGAAAAACAGACCACCATTAAAAAACGCAATATAATCAATAGACTATGTAAGCAGCGCACAATTCAACCTAAGATTGTTTGCAAAAAATTATCCGCTTACCTTAACTCTCACAGGCGGCAGCGTCGCTCGGGGTAGCGCCACGACACTCGATAACTTCGCGGTGGTGCTGGCGAATGGTGGCAACTGCCACCCGCTCCCCCCAAGCTCTCGGCCAGTTCAGTGCGGTAGTCATGCACTCACAAGCAGCGCTACGGCGTGGGTGGCTATCCCCTCTTCGCGGCCGATAAAGCCCATCTTTTCGGTGGTGGTCGCCTTCACGCTCACCTGTGCTAGCTTTATATCGAGATCAGCGGCAACGGTTCGGCGCATAGCGTCGATATAGGGGGCTAGTTTAGGCTGCTGCGCGATGATAGTGATATCGCAATTGGCCACCCGCCACGACTGTTGCTGAAGTAGTGTCGCCACACGACGCAGCAGAATGCGGCTATCGATGTGGCGATATGCGGCGGCGCTGTCGGGAAAGTGTTGGCCAATATCGCCCAGTGCTGCCGCGCCTAACAGGGCATCCGCTAGCGCATGTAGCACCACATCGCCATCGGAGTGGGCCTCTAGCCCCTTCGGATAGTCGATAGCCACACCGCCTAATTTTAACGGTTTATCGGCCTCAAAGCGGTGGGCATCGTAGCCGTGCCCGATACGAAAGGGGGGGGGCTTCGCCGCTAGTCGCTGTTGTCGTTGCAAAATCGCTTCGGCACGGGGTAGATCTTGCGGCCAGGTGATTTTAAGATTCTCTTCGCTGCCGACGACCAGTTGCGGTTGCCCCCCTAGCCGCTCTATCGCTGAGGCCTCATCGGTCATCGCTAGCTTTTCGGCCTTAACCTGCTCTAACGCCTGCCGAAGTAGCCCATAGCGGAACATCTGCGGTGTTAGGGCACGCCAAATCTTATCGCGCGAGATCGTCTCGATCACACGCTGTTCACCCTCGATCCGTTTGAGAGTATCGGCAACGGCGACCCCTAGTAGCCCGCCGACCGGGTGGTGTTGCAACGTTTGCAGCAGCGTATTCAGATCGTCCGCACTCAAGCAGGGACGCGCTGCATCGTGAACTAGCACCCAATCCTCTAGTTCGGCTATCGACTGTAGCCGCGCTAGGCCATTGAGTACCGACTCACTCCGCTCGCTCCCCCCTTGAGCCTGCATCAATTTAGGGTCGGTCAGCGCCAAGTTAGGCCAGTGGTTATCGGCTGCCGACAGCACCACCACAATCCCGCTTATTAGCGGGTGATCTAAAAAGCGCTGTAGCGTCATCTCCAGCACCGTGCGACCGCACAGCGGCAGATACTGTTTCGGGGTCTCCCCCCCCATCCGTCTGCCGATACCGGCCGCCGGAATAATTGCCCAATAGCGCACTGACTGACTCATGGTGCTGTGTTTGATTCAATAATGTAGAGGTAGGCTTCACCCGGCTTGACCATGCCCAGTTCGGAGCGGGCTCGCTCCTCAATGGCATCTAGGCCGGTTTTTAGATCGATCACCTCGGCGGCAAGCGTCTCGTTGCGTAGCTGTAGCTCGCTATTTTGCTGTAGCTGGTGGCCAATGGCCGCCTCCAGCTCCCACAGACGCAATACCCCTCCGGGAGTGAACCAGAGGCGATATTGCATCCAAACCAGCGCTAGCAGCAGCAACAGCGGCAATAGCAGCCGTGGCAAGAGGGCGTTGCCGTTCGGTAGGAGGAGAAATTAGCGCTGAATATTATAGAACGCCTTCATGCCCGGATAGCTAGCTCGCTCCTGGAGTGAGTCGGCGATACGCAGTAGGCGGTTATATTTGGCGATTCGGTCTGAACGGGACATGGAGCCAGTTTTAATCTGACCGGCACCGGTGGCGACCGCTAGATCGGCAATGGTGGTATCTTCGGTCTCACCAGAGCGGTGCGAGACAACGGCGTTATAGTTGGCATCTTTGGCCATCTGAATCGCGGCTAAAGTCTCGGTTAGGGTGCCTATTTGGTTCACTTTAATCAGAATCGAGTTGGCAATCCCCTCATCGATACCGCGCTGCAAAATTCGGGTATTGGTGACAAAGAGATCATCGCCGACTAGCTGCACTTTGTTGGCCAGCTTTTCGGTCAGTTGTTTCCACCCCTCCCAGTCGCTCTCATCCATGCCATCTTCAATGGAGATAATCGGGTATTTATCGGCCCAACCGGAGAGGAGATCGGCAAACTCTTCGGCGCTTAAGCTGCGCTTTTCGGAGGCCAGCTCATACTTGCCGTTATGGTAAAATTCGCTACTTGCGACATCCATCGCCAGCATCACTTGGCTGCCGGCTTGGTAACCGGCCTGCTCAATCGCCTCTAAAATGACCTCAATCGCCGCTTCGTTAGAGGGGAGATCGGGGGCAAATCCGCCCTCATCGCCCACCGCAGTACTCATGCCCCGCCCCTGCAGCACCTTTTTCAGTGCATGAAAGATCTCCGCTCCACAGCGAATCGCCTCGGCAAAGGTGGCTATGCCGACCGGCATAATCATAAACTCCTGAAAATCGACACTATTATCGGCGTGCGCTCCGCCATTAATGATGTTCATCATCGGCACCGGCAGTGAAAACTCTTTCTGTCCCATCGCTAGATAGCGGTAGAGCGGCATCTCGTAGGCACTTGCGACCGCTTTAGCTGTCGCTAGTGAGACGGCTAAAATCGCATTCGCGCCCAAGTTGGCCTTATTTTCGGTACCATCGAGCTCCAACATGATTCGATCGATCGCCGCCTGTTCGTGACCATCCATGCCGATAATTTTGGGGGCGATGAGTTGATTCACATTCTCAACCGCCTTCAGGACTCCTTTACCGAGATAGCGCCCCTTATCGCCATCGCGCAGCTCAATCGCCTCCCGCGAACCGGTCGAGGCTCCGGAGGGAACCGCCGCTCGCCCCATGGCGCCAGAGGTTAAGATCACATCGGCCTCGACGGTCGGATTGCCGCGCGAGTCGATGATTTCTCGGGCACGAACATTAAGAATTTTGGTTTTAACATCGAATTGGTCGGTCATTGTTTAATCTCCTGTCACAGTGAATGAATTTAGTCGAAAGGTAAGGGTAGAGAGCGCCATTTTACCTGCTGAATGTTACAGTAGCGGTGTCGCCTTCACGGTGGCATCGACTCTTTGTAGCGTCTCTAACAGCGGCTCTAGCTGGTGCAGCGGCCACATATTCGGGCCATCGCTTAACGCTCGATCGGGGTCGGGGTGGGTCTCGATAAATAGTCCAGAGATGCCGGCCGCTACCGCTGCCCGAGCTAACAGCGGCACAAATTGGCGCTGCCCCCCCGATCGCTCCCCTAGCCCCCCCGGCTGCTGTACTGAGTGGGTGGCGTCAAAGATAACCGGAGCCCCCGTTTGGCGCATAATCTGTAACGAGCGCATATCGCTAATTAGGGTATGGTAACCGAAGCTCACTCCTCGTTCGCACACCATGATCTGTTCATTACCTACCTGTCGCATCTTTTCGACCACATGCACCATATCGTCTGGGGCGAGAAACTGCCCCTTTTTGATATTGACCGGCCTACCCTGCCGCGCTACCTGCTGCATAAAGTGGGTCTGGCGGCACAAAAAGGCGGGAGTTTGTAAAATATCGACCACATCGGCCACCTCATCGAGCGGGGTATTGTCATGCACATCGGTCAGCACCGGTAGGGCTAGTTCGGTGCGCACCCGTTGTAAAATGCGTAGCCCCGCCTCTATCCCCGGCCCGCGAAAGCTGTTGGCTGAGGTGCGATTGGCCTTATCGAATGAGGCCTTAAAGATAAACGGCAGCGCTAACCGAGTCGTTATCGCTTTCAGTTCGGTCGCTGTGGCCATGATGAGCGCCTCCGACTCAATCACGCAGGGGCCGGCAATGAGTAGCAGTGGCGCATCGAGCCCTATCTTAAAATCGAGTAGTCGCATCGCCATCTTAATCGCCCTTTAGACGGTTTAACCGCTGTGCGACGGCGGCATTGACAAAGCCGGTAAAGAGCGGATGGCCATCTCGTGGGGTAGAGGTAAATTCGGGGTGAAACTGGCAGGCGATAAACCATGGGTGTTGATCTAGCTCAATAATCTCCACGAGTGAGTTATCCTCTGAGAAGCCGGTAAATTTCAACCCTAACTCGGCAAACGGCTCTCGGTAGCGGTTGTTAAACTCAAAACGGTGGCGGTGGCGCTCCACAATCGTCTCTTTAGCGTAGATATCTCTTACGCGAGAGCCCTCTAGCAGATGACACTTCTGCCCCCCTAGCCGCATGGTGCCACCTAGGTCTGAGTCGCTATTACGACGCTCAATCTCCCCTTCGGTATTGCGCCATTCGGTAATCAGTGCGATAACCGGATCGGGGGTGTAGGGACGAAATTCGGTCGAGTGGGCATCTTTTAAGCCGGCAATGTGACGCGCAAACTCAATGACCGCCACCTGCATCCCTAGGCAGATCCCCAAATAGGGGATATGGTGCTCTCTAGCGTACTGTGCTGCGGCAATTTTGCCCTCGACCCCCCGCTCGCCAAAGCCGCCTGGCACCAAAATGGCATCCATCTCTCGTAGCATATCGGCGCCATTTTGCTCAATATCTTCTGAATCGATATAGACAATATGGACCGATTTACGGGTATGAATACCGGCGTGAATGAGCGATTCAGAGAGCGATTTATACGATTCGGTCAAATCCATATATTTACCGACCATGGCCACTGTCACCTCGCCATCGGGGTGAGTCTGCGCCTCGACTACCGCGTGCCACTCGCTCAAATCGGCCTCTTTGAGCTGTAGCGCTAGCTTCTCCACCACAATCTCATCGAGTCCTCGGTGATGGAGCTCGGCCGGAATTTTATAGATGGTATCGACATCGAGTACCGGAATCACCGCTCGCACATCGACACTGGTAAAGAGGGCAATTTTACGCCGCTCCTCTTCGGGAATATCTTTTTCGGCCCGGCAGAGCAGAATATCGGGCTGAATGCCGATAGAGCGTAGCTCTTTAACCGAGTGCTGCGTCGGTTTCGTCTTTAACTCGCCGGCGGTGGGAATATAGGGCAGCAGCGTTAGGTGCATAAAGAGGGTGTTTGTCGCACCGAGTTCGAGCTTCATCTGCCGAATCGACTCTAAAAAGGGGAGCGATTCGATATCTCCCACCGTGCCGCCAATTTCAACTAGCGCCACATCGTATCCCTCGGCACCGGCATGAATCGACTCTTTGATGGCGTTAGTGATATGGGGAATCACCTGGACGGTCGCCCCTAAATAGTCGCCGCGCCGCTCACGCCGAATCACCTGCTCATAGATGCGGCCGGTCGTAAAGTTGTTGCGTTGGGTCATGGTGGTGCGCAAAAAGCGCTCATAGTGGCCTAAATCGAGATCGGTCTCGGCACCATCGTCGGTCACAAACACCTCGCCGTGTTGAAACGGGCTCATGGTGCCCGGATCGACATTAATGTAGGGGTCTAGTTTGAGCATGGTTACCCTCAAGCCACGCGCCTCTAGCAACGCCGCAAGGGAGGCGGCGGCTATCCCCTTGCCGAGCGAGGAGACCACACCACCGGTTACAAAAATATATTTGGTCATTTAGCTGCCTTCATTCTGAAAACCAAAGAGGGAGGGGGATAAACGGTTACCGCTAAATAGCTATAGCGCTGCCATTGTGCGCAATTTATCCCCTTTTTGCAATCGGCATCTCGCCTCACACAGCTCTAGGTGAGCGTGACAGTTCGTGTTAACCTATGGCCCAATTTTGAGAGTGCCAGCTAGTCTTCAACCCCACACCGTGAACTATCAACCCACATGAGTCACAACGCCGCCACCATTCGTTTCACCACCTATGAGCACCCCCTCGGGGAGCGTATCCGTACCCTGTTGCGACTAGAACATCTGTTTCGTCAGGCCCATTTTTTTCATCGCGAATGCCGTAATGGCTGGGATAGCCGGATGCTGGTTGTCTCGCTATTTGAACTGCTCGATCTCTTTAGCCGTACCGATCTAAAAAGTGAAATTATGAAGGAGATTGATCGCTCCATCGCTAGCCTACAGCCGCTGATTGAAAACCCTAGGGTCGATACCACTCGGCTCAGTATGACCTTAAAACTGCTCAAGCGGATTAATGATAATCTGATTGAAACCCCGGGACAACTAGGCCAAGAGCTGCGTGATGATCCCTTTTTAACCTCGATTCGCCAACGAAGCACCATTCCCGGCGGCACATGCGATTTTGATCTGCCCGCCTACCACCAGTGGTTAGAGGGCGATCCAGCGCTACGACTGCGGCTACAGCAGGAGTGGCTAGAGACACTCACCCCTATTCGTCAGGCGATTGAGGGGCTGTTGCAGATGGTACGAGATAGCGCCACCCCGTGCGCTGTCACCGCCATCAATGGACAGTATCAGCAGCCGCTCGATACTCAACATGCCTATCAGATGATCCGTATCAAGCTGCCATGCTGTCGGGAGACGCTCTATCCTGAGATAAGCGGTAGCCGCCACCGAATCAATATCCGCTTTATGCAACTCAACCAGCTATCCCTCCCCGAACCGGTCAATCTTGATAGGCAGTTCGAGCTCTCACTCTGCCTGCTATGATCCGCTGCCCCCTCTGTCACCAACCGACAAAGTGGCAAGATAACCCCTCTCGCCCCTTCTGCAGCGAGCGCTGCCGTCTAATCGATTTAGGCGAGTGGTATAGCGAAAACCGTCGCATTGCCGGTAACACAGAGAGCGCTTGCCACGACGATAAATCGCCACTACAATCGGACCATTACTTCGAGTAATAGCTGTTTAAACGATATTTATAACTTCAACCCGCAACTACGCAGATGCGTACCAACCAACCATGGAGAGTCTAACTATGGCAGAGATTTTTTCTGATGAGTGGATGAATCAACTTAAAGATGCTTGGAATGCTGAACCGGAGGTGAAAGAGGCGCTGGCAAAAATTAACTTCTCTTCGATCATTTGCTGCGGCTTTAAGAACGAAGAGAACCCTAGAGGGGTGTTTGTGGTCGAAAATGGCGAGGCGGTTCGTGCCGGTGACTGGAGTGGCGAAGAGGCTAACTGGGATATGCGTGCCGATCGCGATAACTGGATGAAGTGGATTCAAAAACCGCTAGGAATGACCTCAATGGGGATGGCGGTCGCTACCGGTAAGCTCAAATTTGCCAAGGGCGACTTTAAGGCGATGATGAAAGATCCCGGCATGGCCAGCCCATTTGTCAAAAGCTTCGCTTTAATGGCCAAAATCGGCGGCGAATAGCCCCCTTTTTGCGGCCACAGTTTAGATAACGCCACCGCTAACGGTGGCGTTTTTTATCTGTTTAAGTTTTTCAGTCCAACTGACGATAACAGCAGTGACTCCCCCCTTAGCCCGATATGAGAGACCGATGCGTTATCTGATTCTATGTCTGCTACCCTTTTCGCTCACCCTGTCAGCAGCGGTGCAGCAGTTTGGCCATACTCTACAGAGCTCAGAGTGGCATAGCAGCGGTGATCGCAACCGCTGTGAGTTTCGGCAGGATATTCCCGGCTTTGGCAGCGCTATCTTCGCCCGTGAAGCGGGAGAGGAGATTCAGCTAGTCTTTAATACCCACCGCCCTTTTGCTCCAGAACATGCGTTAGAGCTCATCGCCCTCCCCCCCTCATGGAACCACCGCTATCTACCGCAACCGATCGAGACTATCGAGCCACAAGAGTTAAAAGAGGGGGCGTTGCAACTCGCCTCTCCTATCGCCCTAAAAGCGCTCAACGCCTTAGAGAGCGGGCTAAACCCCAGTCTGCGCCACCGTCCGGCCACCACCCATATCGATCTAGTCGAGGCGCGACTCTCGGCGATTAACCTCCAACCTGACTATAGCCACTTTCTCCTCTGCCTAGAGAACCTCTACCCCTATAAGTTCGAGTTTGTAGAGCTAAGTAAGATCTACTTCGCTAGCGGCAAGAGTAATCTGACTGCGGATGATAGGGCGCGACTCGATCAAATTATCACCTATGTTAAAGCCGATCCGAGCGTGCAAGCGATTGAGATTTTCGGCTATACCGATAGTCGCGGTTTTCGGCACAAAAACGCCCTCTTAGGAGAGGAGCGAGCTCAGGCGGTGCGCGACTATTTAGAGCAGCACGGCATCACCCACCTCACGGTCTATCAACACTCCTTTGGCGAGCGCAAGCCGTTCGCCTCTAACCAGAGTGCCACCGGTCGTTCACAGAACCGAGTCGTGGTGGCCAAGCTGTTAAAAGAGCTGCGCACCGAGCCGATTATCGAACAGCAGGAGCAGGGGGTACTCCCCGAATTTGAGATTATCAACCGCCCTAACGCTAGCCGTTTTGGCAGCGAAACCGACAGCAGCGGCGCAGAAGGGGGACTCGATAGCGACGGTAGCGGCGAAGAGTATAGCTACCCCCGATTTTAGCTCTCCACCAATTAGGGTATAATCCCTCTCAGTCTATCACCACTCACCCACACTAGCCGGCGATAACCCAAAATCAAGCGGTGTGGGGGGGTGCCTTTTTTGTTTTTAGCGGGAGCTTTGATTGTCACTATGTCGAGTATCAAAAAAGTCGTACTTGCCTACTCTGGGGGTCTGGATACCTCTATTATTCTCAAATGGTTAAAAGATGCGTATCAGTGTGAAATTGTCACCTTTACCGCCGATATCGGCCAAGGCGAGGAGGTCGAACCGGCGCGGCGCAAAGCCGAAAAGGCGGGGATTGAGGAGATCTATATCGAAGATCTGCGCGAAGAGTTCGCCCGCGACTTCGTCTTTCCGATGTTTCGCGCCAATGCCATCTATGAGGGCGAATATCTGCTCGGCACCTCCATCGCCCGCCCGCTAATCGCCAAACGCCTCATTGAGATCGCCAATCAGACCGGTGCCGATGCTATCGCCCACGGTGCCACAGGCAAGGGCAACGATCAGGTTCGATTTGAGTTAGGTGCCTATGCCCTTAATCCCGATATTAAAATTATCGCCCCTTGGCGAGAGTGGGATCTACTCTCAAGAGAGAGATTGATGGCCTATGCCGCCACCCATGGTATTGAGGTCGATTTTCAACAACAGGGCAAAAAATCGCCCTACTCCATGGATGCCAATCTGCTCCATATCTCCTACGAGGGCGATCTCCTCGAAGATCCATGGCATGAGCCGGAGGAGTCGATGTGGCGCTGGTCGATCTCCCCCGAAGCGGCTCCCGATGAGCCGCTCACCCTAGAGTTGACCTATCAACAGGGCGATATTGTTGCTATTAACGGTGAGGCGATGTCGCCGGCCACTGTCATGGAATTTTTAAACCGACACGCCGGCGCTCACGGTATCGGTCGAGCCGATATTGTCGAAAATCGCTATGTCGGCATGAAATCGCGCGGCTGTTATGAGACCCCAGCGGGCACCGTCATGCTCAAAGCCCACCGCGCTATCGAATCCCTAACGCTAGATCGCGAAGCGGCCCACCTAAAAGATGAGCTCATGCCTCGCTACGCGACACTTATCTATAACGGCTACTGGTGGAGCCCGGAGCGAGAGATGTTGCAACAGGCCATTGATGCGAGCCAAACCCATGTCAATGGCACCGTTAGGGTTAAACTCTATAAGGGCAATGTCATCATTAGCGGCCGAAGATCGGAACACGACTCGCTATTTAATGAGTCACTCTGCACCTTTGAGGAGGATGCCGGTGCCTATGATCACAAAGATGCCGCTGGATTTATCCGCCTTAACGCTCTGCGGCTGCGGGTAGGGGGGCAGCGCCGTTAACTCTCTCGGTAGCGATCAAAAGAGGTATTATCGTGACGCTCTCTGACCAACAGCGCTTTGTGGCTATCTTTATCCTCTTTATCGCCGCCGCCCACACCCTACCTCCCCTCTTCGGCTCCCTATCGCTCAACTATCTCCAACTTGTCGATAGCGCGACAGTGGCACAGATTATGGAGTCGAATCTCTTTCGGGGCGGAGTGCTGGCCATAGTGGTGTTCAATCTACTCTACTTCTACCAGCGCTTCGCCCACCCTCTCGGAGAGATTCTTCACACGCGACTCTCCCAGTCACAACAGCTCGAACGCCTCACCCGTCTGCGCCGTTTTTCGCTAGAGTTTTGGTTACTATTTATCCTCTCTAGCGCCCTACGCTCCTCGCTATTTATGGCCATTGGCGCCTCGCAGCAGGCCGAGCTCTTTTCGCTGGAGATATGCCTACAGATATCTACCATAGCCGTTATCGTCACCATTACCCTCGGCCTACCGATCTTTCTGCTACTTAGCGATCACCTCGGCAAACTGGCCCCCCAAATTTACAAAATCACCACCGTTATCTCCATCCAAAATAAGGGTCTGCTGCTCGGGGCGCTCATGCCGCTGCTGCTCACTCTGATGCTGCTGCTCTACTACTACTCCCGTACCCAATTTTTTGAGCTAGAGACGCTCGGGCTGATACTACTGTTAGGGCTACTAGCGCTGCTAGCCTCCTACACTTTTATTCGCAGCTTTCGCCTCTCCCTCTCCCCCCTCAAAGAGGTGATTGAGCATAAGTCACGCTCCTTTGAGGTCTTAGCCCGACAGCTACAGCCCCGTTCACTCGACGAGCTAGGGGTATTGACCTGGGAGTATCGCCGGCTGATGCAGTTCCACCACCAAGCACAGCAGCAGATTGTCGCCTCTGAGCGGGAGCTGACCAAAATTCTCGACAGTATTAGTGAGTTCTTTTTTGTGTTAGATCATCAAGGGTGCGTGACACAGATCACCAGCGCTGTCGAAGCGACACTCGGCTACCGCCCTGCTGAGCTACGACAGCAGCCCTTTACCTCGCTGCTCATCCATCCTGATAACTACTCGAAGCTACTACAGACACTAGCGCAGAGCGCCGATCAATCCCACCATAACTACCAGTGCCAGATGCGCCGCCGCGATGGCTCTAGCGTCTATCTAGCGATGACCGCCCGCCTAATCGGCGATGAGCGGCCCGAGACTCTGCTCGAAGGCTCGGCCCGCGATATTACCAATTTGGTTAAAGCCCAAGAGGCGCTACAGGAGGAGCAGCAGAAGGCGCTTATCACCCTCAACGCTATTAATGATGGCGTCGTCTCGCTTCGCTGCGACGGTACCATTGAGTATGCTAACCAAATTGCGCAACACCTCTCCGGCTCCACCCAATCGCTGCTTGATCGCCCCTTTACCGATACTTTTCACATCATGCAGCAGCAGAGTGGCAAACTGCTCTGTTTTGAGACTATTTTGGCTCATATCTTCAAACATGAGCAGGAGGAGGAGATTCGCTGCACACTAACCCCAAAAGAGAGCGAGGCGCTCATTCTCGATATCTCGGTCGGCACCCTCTACGATAGTGAGGCCAATATCCGCAGCGTCGTGCTGGTGCTACACGATGTCACCAATACCGTCGCCCTAGCACAAGAGCTCAGTTTTCAGGCCGCCCATGATCAACTGACCGGTCTGAAAAATCGGCGTGAATTTGAACAGCGGCTCGAAAAGATCATTACCGATGCCCACCAACATCAACACCACCATGCGCTACTCTATCTCGATTTAGATCAATTTAAAGTCGTCAACGATACCTGCGGCCACCAGGCCGGAGATGAGCTACTGAAACAGCTAACCTATCAACTGCAACCGACGATTCGTACCAGTGACACCCTCGCTAGACTCGGTGGCGACGAGTTCGGGATTATTTTACACCAGTGCTCTATAGAGAAGGCGCTCACCCTTGGCGATAAGATCCGCCAGATGGTAAGCGACTTCCGCTTCCACTGGGATAACAAAACCTTCGAAATTGGTGCCAGCATCGGCTTAGTCTCGATCGATTCGACCACCACCAATAGTCACGATTTAATGCGCTGTGCCGACTCCGCCTGCTATCAGGCCAAAGATTTAGGGCGTAACCGAGTCTATCTCTACCAAGAGGATGACACCTCCCTACAGCAGAAGCATGGCGAGATGAGCTGGGTGCACCGCATTAGCGCTGCGCTATCCGACAATCGGTTTATCCTCTATGCCCAAGAGATCCGCTCCCTGCGCTGTCAAGATGAACCGCCCCACTACGAAATTTTAGTCCGCATGTGCGAAACAGATGGCTCTACCACCCCACCCATGGCCTTTATTCCCGCCGCTGAGCGCTATAACATGATGGTTCGTATCGATCAGTGGATTATTAACCAGACCTTAACACAGTTAAGCGAAGTACTCGATGAAGAGGGTCGAACGCCGATTATCTGCTCCATCAACCTCTCCGGCCAGAGTTTAAGTGATGAGCAGCTACTCGACTATGTGACCGAAAAGCTGCAACACAGCGGCGTTCCGGCCAACAGCCTCTGCTTCGAGATCACCGAAACTTCAGCGATTACCCACCTAAGCAAGGCGATGGAGCTCTTTACCCATCTTAGAGAGATGGGGTGTAGCTTCTCGCTAGATGACTTTGGTAGCGGGCTAAGCTCCTTTGGCTACCTAAAGCAGCTCCCTATCGACTGCTTGAAGATCGATGGCAGTTTTATTCGCGATATTCTCGACGATCCGATTGATCGCCAGATGGTGGACTCGATTAATAAAATCGGTCATATTATGAACCTACACACCATTGCCGAATTTGTCGAAAATGATGCCAGTATCTCACTGCTAAAGGAGCTCGATATCGACTATGTGCAGGGCTATGGTGTCTCTAGGCCCGTCCCACTAGAGGAGGTACTAGCTCGCTACCGTCCCCCCTCCCCAACCCAACCAACCCCATAAAGAGTAGAACTGAAACGATGCAGGCAACGATTGAGTGGCAACAGAAGATGACCTTTCGGGCCAGTGATGAGCGAGGCCATTCGCTAATCCTCGACGCACCCGCTATGGTAGGCGGTGACGATAACGGCTTTCGCCCCAAACAGCTACTACTCGACGCCCTCGGTGGCTGTACCGCCATGGATGTCATCTCCATCCTGACCAAAATGGGGCAGGTGCCGAAGCAGTTTCGGGTCGAAGTGAGTGCCCAGGAGGCGAGCGAACACCCCAAAGAGTTAAGCCACTTCCATCTACACTACATTGTCAGCGGTGAGGTGGCTGAAGAGAAGCTAAAACGGGCGATAGAGCTATCGCAACAGCGCTACTGCCCCGTGAGCGCCATGTTTGGCCGCTTTACCACCATTAGCTACGACATTAGTTACCAATAACCCTAGGAACCTCTCCCCCTCATGGCCACCGATATTCACGCCCAACGACTCCTTATTCTCGACTTTGGCTCCCAATATACCCAACTGATCGCCCGCCGAGTACGCGAGGCGGGGGTCTATTGCGAACTCCACCCCTACGATATGGCACTAGAGGCGATTAAAGAGTTTAACCCCAACGGCATTATCCTCTCCGGAGGGCCAGAGAGCACCACCGCAACCGCCGCACCACAAGTCGATCCGGCGCTGTTTACCATGGATGTTCCCATCCTCGGTATCTGCTACGGTATGCAGACGATGGCAGCTCAACTCGGCGGGCGGGTTGAAAGCAGTGAGAAGCACGAATATGGCTACGCCCAAGTACGCGCCCACGGCCATACGGCACTATTAAAAGATATCGAAGACCATGTCAGTACCGAAGGGTACGGCCTACTTGATGTCTGGATGAGCCACGGTGACCGCGTCACCACCCTGCCTGAGGGGTTTATCGTCATGGCCTCGACCGATTCGGCCCCCATTGCCGCGATGGCCGATGAGAGCCGTCAATTTTATGCGCTACAGTTTCACCCAGAAGTGACCCACACCCCTCAGGGGCAGCGCATTATTGAGCGCTTTGTCCACCAGATCTGCCGCTGCAAACCGCTCTGGACGGCGGGGAATATTATCGAAGATGCCATTGCGACCCTGCGCCACCAAATCGGCACCGAAGAGGTTATTTTAGGACTATCGGGAGGGGTAGATAGCTCCGTCGTCGCCGCCCTGCTCCACCGCGCTATCGGCGCACAACTTAGCTGCGTCTTTGTCGATAACGGCCTACTGCGCTATCGCGAAGGGGATCAAGTGATGGCCACCTTTGCCGACCATCTAGGGGTTAAAGTCATTCGCATCGATGCCGAAGAGCGCTTTTTAACCGCCCTCAAAGGGGAGAGCGATCCGGAAAGAAAACGCAAACTCATCGGCAACCTCTTTGTGACCATTTTTGAAGAGGAGGCGGCCAAACTAGCCAACGCTACCTGGCTAGCCCAAGGCACGATCTACCCCGATGTGATAGAGTCGGCCGGTGCCCAGAGCGGCAAAGCCCACCTCATTAAATCGCACCATAATGTCGGCGGCCTACCAGAGTGGATGAATCTAAAGCTGTGTGAGCCACTACGGGAGCTATTTAAAGATGAGGTACGAAGAGTCGGCATCGAACTCGGACTCCCCTACGATATGGTCTATCGCCACCCCTTTCCCGGGCCGGGGCTTGGGGTTAGAATTTTAGGCGAGGTCAAAAAGGAGTATGCCGAGCTGCTCCGCCTTGCAGACCATATCTTCATCGAAGAGCTCCAGCGCCACCAGCTCTACCACAAGACCTCCCAAGCCTTTGCCGTCTTCCTCCCCATCAAATCGGTAGGGGTCACCGGCGATGGTCGTCGCTACCAATATGTCATCGCCCTTAGAGCAGTTGAGACGATTGACTTTATGACCGCTCGCTGGGCTCAGCTACCGTATGAGTTTTTAGATCATGTCTGCCGTCGCATTGTCAACGAAATTGATGGCCTCTCCCGCGTGGTTTACGATATTACCGGCAAGCCGCCGGGGACGATTGAGTGGGAGTAGCCATAAGAGCGCCACTGTCGCTCCCCTCCCCCGATCACTACTGGATGGGGCTCGCCCTACAGCAGGCCCACCTTGCCGCCGCCGCCGATGAGGTACCTGTCGGCGCGCTACTGATTCAAGATAATAACCTACTTGCAGCGGGGTATAACCAGCCGATTCGTCGCTGTGATCCGACCGCTCATGCCGAAATCGTCGTACTGCGCCAAGCGGCAAAGCGAGTCGGTAACTACCGGCTGCCGGCCACCACCCTCTACACCACCCTCGAACCGTGCCCGATGTGTGCCGGAGCGATTTTACACGCCCGCATCCGGCGGGTTGTCTTCGCGACCGCCGATCCTCGCAGTGGCTGCGGCGGCTCGCTCTACTCGCTGCTAGATGATCCCCGCTTTAACCATCGCTGCCAAGTCACCGCGCACATTTTGCAGCCCCAGAGCGCCCAATTATTGCGAGAATTCTTTCGCAAACGCAGAAAAAATTAATTTTTTTTGTAAAACTTTTTGCGCATCAGACAGGGAAAAATCGAATTTTGTAATCAAAGTCACAATTTTTTCATTCACTTAACGGAATTAATTGGCACTCTCCAGTTTCGAGTGCTAAGATAATCACTGCTTGCATTTTATTCCTGACTACTTTACTATGGTATTTAGTTTAAGATGATGACTAAAAGGGAGAGACGAGATGAGACAGTTAGAGTTAGCAGTAGGTTCACCTATCGGCAGTATCGATTCCTATACCCACGCCATTAACCAAATTCCGATGTTAACGGTAGAGGAGGAGCGAGAGCTAGCCATCCGTCTGCAAGAGAGTGAAGATATTGAGGCGGCTCGCAAGTTGGTGATGTCCCATCTGCGCTTTGTCGTCCATATTGCTCGCGGCTATAGTGGATATGGGCTCGCGCACGCCGATCTGATTCAAGAGGGGAATGTGGGCTTAATGAAGGCGGTCAAACGCTTCGATCCTAGCCACAATGTTCGCCTAGTATCGTTTGCCGTCCACTGGATTCGCGCCGAAATTCATGAGTTTATCCTCAAAAACTGGCGCGTGGTTAAAGTGGCGACCACAAAGGCGCAACGCAAGCTATTTTTCAATCTGCGTAGCTCCAAAACTCGCCTCGGCTGGTTCTCGCCCGATGAGGTGGAGATGGTCGCTAACGAGCTAGGGGTAACGCAAAAAGATGTGCTGGAGATGGAGTCTCGTTTAAGCGGCAAAGATATCGGTTTTGATGGCGAAGCGGATGATGATGATGACGATAGCGCCATCATCGCCCCCTCTAGCTACCTGCAAGATAGCCGCTACGAACCGGCGGCTCAAATTGAGCAGGAGAACTGGACTGAGCACAACAACAGTCGGCTCTATAGCGCGATAGAGAATCTTGACGCCCGCAGCCAAGATATCCTCTCCTCGCGCTGGCTGGCCGAAAAGAAGAGCACCTTACAGGAGTTGGCCGATAAGTATGGCGTCTCTGCCGAGCGTATTCGCCAGTTAGAGAAGAACGCCCTGACCAAACTACAAGGGATGTTAGCCCCCTCGCCGGCCTGAGTCGGCCTCAACAAGTAGCGCCGCTGCCTCTGCCGTGGAGAGCGTTCTCCCCGGTAGAGGGATAAGTGCCGCCACCCGTTCACGATAGCGGCGATAGCGCTCCCCGTGGGCAGCCATTAGCTTCCGCTCCTCCAGTCGATATCCTACCAGCAGATAGAGTGTCACCACTACCGTAGCCGTTAGCTGGATCTGATCCATCGGTCGGCACCAGAGCATCACCAATAGTAGCGAATACCAAGGGTGGCGCACGAAGCGGTGCAGTGTCGAAATCGAAAATGGCTCCGGCTCAAATAGCCCCCTCTCCCCCTCTCGTAGCTGCCGTACCCCAGAGAAGTAACCCATATCGTAACAGCGACCCGAGTAGAGCAGCAGTGCCACCGCCCCCCCCAACAGCAGATACCCTAAATAGTGCCACGGTTCAGGCCACTGATAGACAACCTCCCCTCGCCACTGCCACAGCATCCATACCACCGGCAGCAGTAGTAGCAGCGCCAGCAAATTAAAGCCAAACCGATAGGCGTGAAACCACGGCGCAAAGCGTCTAGCCACCCACTGTTTACACGCTAACGAGGCTAACAGAGAGTGAAGTAGGCCATAGAGCAGTAGATATCCGGTCAAAAGTAACGCTTCAACTCCCATCCTCAAACCTACCTCTCTCTAGTTCGCTGTTTAGTGCGCCATCGGTCGCAAAATTAACTCATTCCCCCGCTGGGTAAACTCCAGATAGCGCAGATAGCTCATCCCTAAAAGCACCGATTGCTCGCCACTCATCGCCGGATTGATACTCGCACGAACATCTGTCACCCGTAGTGGCCCGATCTCGACGCTATCGAGTTGGGTCTGCCAAGCAGTTATCGGGCCGTTAGCGGTCTGATAGACTCGTCTCGCCCCCTTTGAGAGCCCGATTCGCTCGGCGACTGCTAACGGTATCGAGACATCGCTCGCCCCAGTATCGAGCATCATCTCGACCGGATAGCCGTTGATTGAACCGCTAACAACATAGTGGCCAAAGCGGTTTCGTTGCAATATGACCGCCTCAGTCTCATCTGAGCTCAACGCCACCTGTCGATTAGGATTATGCTGTCGCTGTATCAGATCATTAAATAGCAGCGTTAACAGCCCTAGCAGGAGCAAAAACGCCGCCACCAGCATAGCGGTACCGATAGGTCGGGTCTCATTACTCAATCGCACCCTCCTCATCGATATCTAAGATGATCTGCTGTCCGTGCTGTAGCGCGGCGACATCTCGACTCACAATCCTCTCCCCCAGCGCAATATCGCCGCTTACCGCATAGTGCTGATCTAGCCGCTCTAACAAGAGAACCTGCCGCTGCTGTAGCCGCCGATTCTCATCGACTACAAATAGGAGTGCTCGTCCATCATCGAGCACGACGGCGCTTGAGGGAACCAACATCGAGTTTTCACGCTGCTGTAGCGGCAGTAAGACCGACATCAACCGCCCCGGGTATAGCCCCGCTGCCTCCGAAAGGGCGAGGGTCACGCGACGGGTGTGAGTGCGGGGATCGGCCAACGGCTCAACCGATACGACACTTGCCTGATACTCGCCCTGTTGCCCCTCTGCCGTAGCGACCCTCACTCGCTCCCCCACCTGCAACGCCAACGGCTCTGAGGCAGAGAGGTAGCACACTAACTCATACCCTTGGATATCGACTAACTGCGCGACCCTCTCTCCCGCCTTTACCCACTCGGCTAGCTCAGGCGTTAACAGTGAGATGATCCCTGTCAAGGGTGCCCGCAGCGTATGACGCTGTTGCTGCCGCTGCTGCTGCGAAAGCTCCATCTGCAACCCCTCTAGCCGTTGCGGCCCTGTCTGCTGGATGTGTTGCAGACGAGTCACCTCACTCTCTAGCTGCAGTAATCGCTGCCGAGCACTATCGCGCTGCGATTGCGATCCGAGCGAGTTCGCCCCTAACTGCGTCAGCCGTTCTACCTCTTGGCGCTGTAGCTGTAGCGTCTCGATCGCCTGTTGTAGCAGCTCTCGATCCCGTTCAATCGCCTGTTGCTCCTGCCGATACTCTAACCGCAACTGCTGTAGCCTATCCGCCACATCACGACTATCGAGTCTGAGCAGCACCACCCCTTCCTCAACCAGCGCCCCTAGCGATCCCGCTCTCTCAACCACCTTGCCACTCACCTCTGCCACAATATCGACTTGGCGCTGCGGCTGTAGCTCTCCCCAGCTCTTTAAGTAGGGGGTCACAGCCGCAGCTACCACTGTCGTGGTAGCGACACTGATTAGGCGCTCGGCGGTAGCAGGGCTCAATTCGACCTCGGGGCGGCTCTGTAACAGCCACCAACCGCTCAAAGTCGCGATTCCCACCACCAGTAGTATCAAAAATAGTTGTCGCATAGGGGCTATATTATGGGGGGTTCGTTCGCTTCTCCACCACTGACGAGTGTTTCGGTGAACAGTTCGACCGTCTCATCCGGTTCACTCTTATCAAACCGAGCGATATGAAACAGGGCATCCCCCTCATTGACCAGTGGTAAATTGGTCTTACCAATAATCAGACCGCTCATAGGGGCGACCACCCCCTGCTCATTGTCGCCAAAAGGGGAGTCGATGATCCCTAGCTGCTCTCGCTTCTCCACCCACTGCCCCAGCCCCTTAAAGGCCCGAAAGACCCCACTCTCCGGTGCCCTCACCCAGCTAGAGGCGCGAGCCACCAGCGATTCGACCCGCGGCTTCTGTTTACTGCGGTAGCTGCTTTTAGGCAACATTCCCAGCTCACGCATCACATTTAACACTCCTTTAACCCCGGCACGAATCGATAACTCATCAAATCTTAGCGCCTCGCCCGCCTCATAGAGCAGCATCGGAATACCGCGCTCGGCCGCCTCCTGTCGGAGGGAGCCGTCACGCAGATCGGAGCCAAGAATCACCGGAACCCCAAAAGCGTGCGCCAATCCCAGCGCTTCATCATGATCCAAATTGACCCGAATTTGGGGCAAGTTACTGCGATGAACCGCGCCGGTGTGAAGATCGATACCGTGACTACAGTTATCGACAATCTCACGCATAAAGATATTGGCCAGCCTTGCCGCGAGTGATCCCCGCTCGCTTCCTGGAAAAGAGCGGTTTAGATCTCGTCGGTCGGGGAGATAGCGAGAGTGGTGAATGAGCCCAAAGACATTCACCACCGGAATAGTAATGAGGGTGCCACTTAGGCGTGATAAGACCTTCTGCTGCTGCAGACGGCGGATAATCTCCACCCCATTCAACTCATCGCCATGAATCGCCGCCGAGATAAACAGCGCCGGCCCCGGCCGCTTGCCACGCCGAACCTGCACCGGCATTCTCAGCGGGGTATGGGTATGGAGTTGAGCAATCGGCAGATCGAACCCAAGCCGTTCACCGGCACCAATGGTGTGGCCCGCAATCGTTAGCGGCGGCACAGGCTATCCCCTACCACGGGTACGGGTGCGATGAGGACGAGCGTTCTGCTCCAAAAACTCGATCACCATCGATGCGATATCGCGGTTAGTCGCTCTCTCGATCCCCTCTAGTCCGGGCGAGGAGTTGACCTCCATCACCAATGGCCCCCGCTCTGATCGTAGCAGATCGACCCCAGCCACATTAAGCCCCATCACTTTAGCCGCTTTAATCGCCGTCGTGCGCTCTTGTGGCGTGATCTTCACTAACTTAGCACTACCACCACGATGAAGGTTGGAGCGAAACTCCCCCTCCTGCGCCTGGCGCATCATCGATGCGACCACCTTGCTACCGACCACAAAGCAGCGAATATCGCTCCCCGCCGCTTCGCGAATAAACTCCTGAACTAAAATATCGGCTTTAAGCCCCATAAAGGCCTCTATGACACTCTCTGCCGCTTTGCGCGTCTCGGCTAGCACCACCCCAATCCCCTGCGTCCCCTCCAACAGCTTAATCACTAACGGTGCCCCACCGACCATGGTAATCAGATCGTGAATATCGCCAGGATAGCTCGCAAAACCGGTTCGTGGCATTCCGACCCCCTCCCTTGACATTAGCTGTAGTGAGCGCAACTTATCGCGGGAGCGGGAGATTGCCACCGACTCATTGGCTGGAAAGACCCCCATCATCTCAAACTGACGCAAAACAGCGGTACCATAGAAGGTGATCGAGGCTCCAATTCGGGGAATCACCGCATCAAACCCCTCCAGAAGCTCACCGGCGTAGTGAACCTCCGGCCTATCTGCGGCAATATTCATATAGCAACGCAGTGTATCAAGCACACGCATCTCATGGCCGCGCAGCTCTCCAGCCTCCACTAACCGCCGAGTCGAATAGAGACTGCGGTTACGGGAGAGGATGGCAATTTTCATAAACGGGTTCTCCTGACAGATAAGATCCATCCGGTTCAATCCGGAACCGGTCGGCCAGAGCGGTGCGCCCTAATAACATTCTAAAGCGCATCGTATCACGATTGGTCAGGGTAATTTCAATCGGCCAGCAGAGTGCTCCTATCACCACTGGGGTGACAATCACCAACCGCCGCTCCTTATGCCCGCCCGAATCGGTGACTACCCGCTCATCCTGCACCAAGGCGTGACAAAACTGCTGTTGATCCTGCTGTTGTAGCGGGTGGAGCCCGAATCGAACCCGCAACTCCCCCTTATCGTGATAGGTCTCCAACCCAAAGGTATGCAGCGCCGAGGTTCGTGCACCACTATCGACCTTAACCTTAATTCGGCTCACCCCCAGATGGGGCAAAGCGGCCCATTCGCGCCAACCGATAGCGAGTCGCTCACCGCCCCCTCTGTCCAACACAGCCTCTTTCACTCAAACTCAGGCGGCACCTGCCAGACGCTCACCCTCGCGATGGCGTTGAATAACGCCACGACTTCGCAGCAGTAGCGACTCCCCCTCCATCTCCTCCGGCTGCGCTAGCCCCATTAACTGTAGTACCGTCGGCGCGACCGAAGAGAGTCCAGCCCCACTAGAGAGTACCCAATAGTGCTCATCAATCACCAAAAGCGGCACCGGAAAGGAGGTATGTTGCGTCTGTGGCCCCCCCGTTAAGGGATCGACCATCTCCTCGCAGTTACCGTGATCGGCGGTCACAACGACCGAGTAGCCTAGCTCGGTTGCCACATCGAGTAGCCGTCCCACTTCACGATCAAGCGTCTCGACCGCCTCAATCACCGCACTCCTCACTGCGGTATGGCCGACCATATCACCATTTGCAAAGTTGACTAGCAGAAAATCATACTGCCCGCCCTGAAGGGTCTCAATCATAGTATCGGCCACCCTAGCGGCACTCATCTGCGGCATTAAATCGTAAGTGGCGACCTTGGGTGATGGAATTAAGATCCGCTTCTCCCCTTGGTAGGGCTCCTGCCGCCCGCCGTTAAAAAAGTAGGTTACGTGGGCAAATTTTTCCGTTTCGGCGCAGTGGAACTGGGCGACTCCTGCTCGACTTAACACCTCCCCTAAAGAGGTTCTGGCGCTATCGGGTTCAAAGGCGAATGGCAGCGGCAGCTCCCTATCGTAAGGCATCATGCAATAGATAGAGGGGCAGGGGGTTGTGCCGCGATCAAAGACGGCAAAATCGCGATTATGGAGCGCATAAATGAGCTGTCGCGGCCTATCTTTACGAAAGTTGAAAAATAGCAGCGGCGTTTTTGCCGTCAAGGGTCGCCAAGCGGGTAGGATGGTCGGCTTAATAAACTCATCCGACTCATTAGCGCTATAGGCCGCCTCAATCGCCTCTTTAGCGGAGTCAGCTTTACGGCCATACCCTAACATTAACAGCCGCCACGCCTTTTCAGTCCTCTCCCAGCGCTTATCGCGATCCATTGCGTAGTAGCGACCACAGACTGAGGCAATCGCCCCTCCGGCCGCCATTAGCGCCTGTTGCAGCGGCGGCAGGTAGTCGAGCGCCGAGTGGGGAGGGGTATCCCGACCATCGGTCACTATATGCACCAGCGGCACCACCTGCTGCTGCTGCGCCAGCTCAATGAGTGCTAACAGATGCCTAATATGGCTATGCACGCCGCCATCAGAGACGAGACCTAGCAGATGGAGCGGCTCATTCTGCTCCCGCGCCTGTGCGCACGCCTTCAAAAAGAGCGGCAGCTCAAAAAACTCTCCCGACTCAATCGCATCATCTATTTTGACTAAGTCTTGTCGAATAATCGAACCACTGCCGAGAGTGAGGTGGCCCACCTCCGAATTTCCCATCTGTCCATCAGGCAGCCCTACGGCATGGCCCGAGGCTTGAATCAGCGTATGTGGGTAGCGACCAAAATAGCGGTCAAGGTTGGGGGTACGAGCCAACTCAACGGCATTATCACTACGAGCCGGATTGGTACCAAAACCATCCAAAACCACCAACATAACCTTGCGGCGAGGGGCTGTCATCTCTACCTCCGATAATTTGGGTTAAAACCCGATTATGCCACAACCCCAGAGCAATTCATACGCATATTTTAATCCTAATTGCAATATCACCTTTTATCTTTTTTGCTATCTCTTTTGGGGTAAATGGGCGGCTCTTTCGCTGTTAATGGCTCTCTAAAGCCCGTTAAATCGACCAGCCACGAATCGCCGCCACCCCCTGCCCACCAGCCTCTCTCACCTTCGGTAGATCGCTCTCGGTCAGGCCGCCAAGCGCATAGACCGGCAGCGGTAGCTGTCGGCAGATCTCCCCGAAGCGCTGCCATCCGAGCGTTATCGCCCCCGGGTGGCTCTGTGTCGGTAGCACCGGAGAGAGCAAAATATAGTCCACCCCCAAACTGACCGCCCGCTCAGCCTCAGCTAGCGTATGGCAGGAGGCTCCGAGCCAAGACTCCTCCGGCCGCCGGTTAAGCCCTACCACCTCGACTGAGGTTAAATGGCGACCGGTTTCAACCGCCAGTGGCGCCTCTCCATAGCGCAGTAATACCCTATCGGGTTGAGCGACGCGCAATAGCTGCGCCCCAAGCTCGGCCCAGCGGCGATAGGCCTCGACACCGGTGACTGTGTTAGCACGCAAAATAGCGGTGGCTATCTGTCGCCGCGCCATCTGCTGCTGCAAAAGTTGCCAATAGTCGGGCCACTTGTCAGCCGACTCTGGCGGCTCTGGCGTTATTAAAATTCGCTCCCCCAACTGTAGCGCGCTAATAATCGCCCGATTCGCCGCCGGAAAAGGGTACTCCCCGAGCGCTGAGATCGGCACAGCTTGCAACCTCTGCCCCTCGCGCCCCTGCGGCTCCCCTTGATAACGCTCAACTCGCCACACCTCCAGCCTAACCCCCCCCTCCTGATAGCGCCACGGGATCTCGATTAAACGACGACAGTCAGCGGGATTCACCTGTAGCGCCAACTCCTCGTAGAGCTCCCGCTGTAGCGCCTCCATCGCCCCCTCCCCCGGCTCAATCTTGCCGCCGGGAAACTCCCACAACGATCCCTGAGACTGATGTGCCTGGCGTTTAGCCAGCCAAATATTGCCATCAGAAGCCGAGATTACCCCAACGACGACCCGACGCAAATTCTCAAACAAAACCGGCTCCCCCTAGTCGCTCTATAGACAACACGACAGCAATAGGCTAAGTTAGAGCCTAACGCCACCCTCAACCCCAACGGTCTCAATGTAATGTTAATCGTCATCTCCCCTGCCAAAAAACTCGATACCGATACCCCCTCTCCCCTACCGCAGTACCATGCCGCCCCCGAACTGCTAACCGAAGCGGAGCAGTTAATCGCCACCTTACGCCAACTCTCCGTTGACGACATCGCCGAACGGATGAAACTAAGCATGAAACTCGCCCAGCTCAACTTTGAGCGCTACGCTAGCTGGTCTCCCCCCTTTCGCTATCCCGACTCTAAACCGGCTCTGCTCACCTTTAAAGGCGATGTTTATACTAGCCTTAATGTCGCCCAGCTCACCCCGGCCGATCTAGCATATAGTCAAGATCACCTGCGCATCCTATCGGGACTCTACGGACTGTTGCGTCCTTTCGATCTGATCCACCCCTACCGTCTGGAGATGGGAACTTCGCTGCCAACTCCTCGTGGTAAGAATCTATACCAGTTTTGGGGTGATCGAATCACCACGCTAATTAACCGCGAACTCGCTAAACAGGCTCAACCGGTACTGATTAACCTCGCCTCGCAAGAGTACTGGAAAGTGATCCAGCCACAGCAGATTGAGGGCACCCTCATCACTCCTCAATTTAAACAGTGTCGAGAGGGCCACTGTCGCACCATCGGCATTCACGCAAAGCGGGCGCGGGGGCTAATGAGCCGCTACATTCTGCTTAACCGCCTCAAGACCCCACAACAACTACAGCAGTTCAATAGTGACGACTACCACTACAGCGCCGCCCTCTCCTCTGCTAATGAGTGGATCTTTTGTCGTGATATAGACGGTTAATCACTCACTGCTGTTCTGACTGGCGAGCTATCGCCCTTGAGGCGGCGAGCAGATAGTCGATCATCGACCAGAGCGTTAACAGCGCGGCCAGATAGAGTAGCGCTAATCCCCACAGCGCCAGATTGATCCCCCATAACGGCTGGCCATAGAGCAGTAGCGCCAACGAGACCATCTGCGCGGTCGTCTTCACCTTTCCCAGCCAACTGACCGCCACGGAACCCGACGCCCCAATCGTTGACATCCACTCCCGCAGCGCCGAGACCACAATTTCACGCCCAATAATAACCGTTGCCGGCAGCGCGAGCCAAAAGCCGGCATAGGGGGTCGGGTTATGATCCACCACCAACACCAATACCGACGCCACCATTAATTTATCGGCCACCGGATCGAGAAAGGCCCCAAAGCGGCTAGTTAACCCCATCCTTCTAGCCAGATAGCCATCTAACCAATCGGTTACAGCGGCCAGAATAAACAGCAGCGTTGCTAGCAGATGGCTCCACTCAAACGGCAGATAGAACCCCAAGACCAAAAACGGAATCAGTACAATACGCGCCACGGTCAACAGATTGGGAAGTGTCATGAAAAAAACCCCTACACGCACCCTGCTCCGGCAGGCCATGCTCTAATGAAAGTTATGATAGATGCGTTCGGCTAGTGAGCGACTGATCCCTTTAACTCGAACAAGATCCTCAATGGTCGCTCGCGAGAGCTGCTGCATCCCACCAAACTGCTGCAGTAACAGCCGTCGCCGTTTCGGGCCTAACCCCTCAATCTGCTCCAGCGAGGAGGTGAGGCGCTTTTTAGCTCGCCGTTTACGGTGCCCCTCTATCGCAAAGCGGTGCGCCTCATCTCGCACCCGCTGCAACAGATGCAGTGCCGCCGACTCTGCTGGCAGTATAATCGGCACACTCTGCTCGGGCAAGAGGAGCTGCTCCAATCCCGGTTTACGCCCCTCCCCTTTAGCGATACCGACAACCTGCAATGCATACACTAGCTTAAACTCTTTGATCACCTCAAATACTCGGCCGATCTGCCCTCTGCCGCCATCGATTAACAGCAGTTGCGGCAGCCTCTCCCAGTCGGCAGCGGCCGGCTGCTCAGTAAAGGGGCGCAGCCGTCGCCGGATCACCTGCTCCATAGCCGCATAGTCATCCCCCGGCGCAATATGATCGATGTGATAGCGGCGATAGTGCGCCGTTTGCGGCCCATCGCGAGTAAACACCACCCCCGAGGCAACCGTCGCCTCCCCTGCCGTGTGGCTAATGTCATAACACTCAATGCGCTCAAACGGAGTCGGTATCGGTAGCCGTTGCAGTAGCTGCTCAAACTGCGCCGCCACGCGATTCTGCTGATTAACGCGCTGCTGCAGCGCCTGCTCGCCGTTGCGCTGCGCTAACTCCAGCCAGTGGCGTAGCTGGCCTCGTTTAGGGGCAACGATCTCAATTTTTCGTCCCGCCTCACGACTCAATAGCTCATTTAGCTGCTGCTGATCCGCCACCGTTTCGGTCACAAGAATTCGGGCTGGAATGAGGCCCTCCCCTCCCTGTAGCTGATCTAGATAGTAGCGCTTCACAAAACTGTTGAGCAGCTCGCCGCTATCACTAAACCGCTCCCCCTCCATAATAAAGCGCCGATTACCGACTAGATGGCCATCCCGAACATAGAGTAGCTCAAGCGCGTACTCGCCAGCTAAGGCGGCCACCGCAATGACATCGAGGTTATCCTGCCCCTGAATCACATGCTGCTGCTGCTGTATCTGCCTTAACGCGGTGATGCGATCTCTCATCACCGCCGCCGTTTCATACTCCAGTGCGGCTGCCGCCTCTGTCATTAAGATCACCAAGTGGTCGATCACAGCGCCGCTCTCCCCCTGCAAAAAGAGTCTCGTATGCTCCACATCCACGCCATAGGCTTCAGGCGAGATATAGCCGACACAGGGGGCGCTACAGCGCTCAATCTGGTACTGTAAACAGGGTCGGGAGCGATGACGATAGGTGGTCTCGTCACATTGGCGCAGCCGAAATAGCCTCTGTAGCAGATAGAGACTCTCACGCACCGCACTCACCCCAGGATAGGGGCCAAAATAGTCCGCCCCCTGATCTGTGCGCCGTTTACGCACCGAGCCGAGTCGGGGAAAGGGATCTTTTGAAAGATAGAGATAGGGGTAACTCTTATCATCACGCAGCAAGATATTATAGTGCGGACGATGCTGCTTAATAAGATTATTTTCTAACAGCAGCGCCTCGGCCTCGCTGCGGGTCGTCATCACCTCAATAGAGGCAATTTGAGCAACCAGACGGGCGGTTTTAGCCGAGAGTGAGCTTTGAGCGCCAAAATAGCTACTTAAACGCCGTTTAAGCTGATTGGCCTTACCGACATAGAGCAGCTCACCGTCGGCACCATACATCTGATAGACGCCCGGCTCATTGCCCACTTCGGCCAAAAAGCGGCGGTGATCAAACGAAGTCACTGAACTCACCGCCAACTAACTGAGGTAACACTCGGAGGAGGATTAGCCCAGCTCCTCAAACAGCCCCTGCGGCTCTTTGCCATCAGCATAGAAGCCGAACTGTTTCGCCAGTTGCAGTAGCTGACGCCGCCCCTTCACCCCTAATTTACCCAAAATTCGGTAACGGTAGGTACTGATCGTTTTAGGGCTAATATCGAGAGTTTCAGCAATAACCGCATTCTTCTCACCCCGAATCATCAGATCCAATACCTCTTTCTCTCGACTTGAGATCTGATCAAAAGGAGAGCCCTCATACTCACGCAACATCCGCAACGCCAAAAGACGAGAGACCCCATCACTAATATAGCGCTCACCCCTATGCAGAGTCCGTATGGCGCTCTCCAACTCGCCCATATCACACCCTTTGTGGACATACCCAGCTGCCCCCACCTTGAACACATGCATCGGCCCGTCGTAACTCACCGAGGTGATCAGCAACAGCGGAATATCTGCATAGGTATTATGGAGCTTGTGAGCCGCATCAAGCCCATCCGCGGCCGGCGAACTTAAATCCAACACGATGACACTGAGCTTCGACTTTCTCTTACCCATCATTTCGAGCGCCTCTTTGCTATCAGCCGCATCGGCAACCATCTTCATGTCTCCCATGGACTCAAAGAGCTCTCCAGCGGCTCGACGAACCATCTCGTGCTCATCAATAAATAGAATATTAATCATATTGTCTCATTTCTCTCCGTCAATTGAGTTAGTCAGAGTTCGGCTCCTGTGAGCGGCTCTCTGATGGCATAGCTGAATGTACGCCAGAAGGGTTGGCGTAGCGGTCGTTTAACATCTGCACATAGCGATCTGTGTCGCTTATGATAGTGTCAAGTCTGCGCTTGACTCCTCTTCCCCAACCGCAAGGAATCTTTTGAAACACTGAGCGCCAGCTAGCACTACTGCGCATAAATACCCCCCGTAGCTGCTCCTTGTCATTATCGTTGTTGGCCTGCTGTGCTAGCCACTTCAATACCGGCTTACGCGCCCAGTTGCGCACCACATAGTGAAGATAGAGGATAATAAAGGCAAGTAACGCAACGCTCACCCCGCCCCACAGCGGTTGACTACTGAGCGAACTCACCCATGGAGCCAGAGCCATCTCCCCCTGTTGGGTATCGACTGTAGTATAGAATCCTAGCCCCAGCAGTAGTGCTAACAACAGACCATCGCCGATGAGGGTCAACTTACGCCAGCGCTGCAGCGCCTCTGACATCAACGGCAATAGCCGCTGCTCAAAATTGCGTGCTAACTTCTCTAAAGCCCCCACGATACGGTAGGCTCGCTCGATCTCGACCTGCTTAATGCGGGAGTGAATGTCGGCCAAATCGTGATCTCGCTTAGAGGAGAAGCGCTGCCGTAGCGCCTCATCCTCTATCGGCATCGCCGCCTTCTCATTATAGATAGTATAGAAACGCCCCGCAGTCAGCCCCTTCTGCGCCAGCGCCCGTTGCCAAGCGCCAAAGACCTCTTCAGGGTTATCCTCCCGCGCTGCGGTATCGATTTGGTTCAAAATAAAGAGAAATTTACTCGAATCGGCTCGATGTATCGTCCCCGAGACGAGATGGTTCAAAGTATCCTGCATCGCCCCTGGTTCAGGGTGGCGTGCATCGAAAAAGACCAAGACTAGATCGGATAGATCGATAATGTGCTCGGTCAGTTTCAGCGTCGCGGTACGCTGATCATCAGCATCGAATCCTGGCGAGTCGATTAGAATCTTGCCTCGTAATACCTCGCTCGGGCAGGTTTTTAGCTGAATATAGGAGTCTATCCGCTTCCCTTCGCCATCAGAGACCTTCTCTATCTCCTCACTAATTTGGTAGAAGGGGAAGCGCGGATCGGCATCGAGAGCCAGTCCGGGGAGCGTATGCACCTGCTGCTCTTTACTGTGGCACATGACGGTAAACTTGTCATCCACGGCTTGGTTACCCGACACCTGTAACTTCATACCGATATAGTCATTGATAAAGGTTGACTTACCAGCTGAGAATGTCCCTAGCACTGACACCAGCGGCCACCAAGGAATGAGAGTTGCAAACGACTGATCACGGCGCAACATCCCCATGCGGTAGGCGATTTTATCTAACTCACGAAAACTGTTGACCGCCTCAATCAAAATCGGGTTCTCATCCTCTAAATGGCGCTCTAATAGTTGTAAGCGCTGTATAATTATCGGTTCAGCTCCAAACATAACAAATCCCTCACATTAATTTGACTCTCCAACCGGCTCCACACTCAGAGCGGCTCCTCCTCTACGCTGTCAACGCCCTTTTCACCAAGGAAAAAAGCTCGACATCTGGCTAATCGGGCGACCAATATTATGGTTCATCGCCCCCATTTCGTGCCGAATGCTATTGGTACTGGCAACCATCCCGAGTGTATTGCTATTTAACTGCTCCATGGTCATTCGCATCGGCCCTAAATTCCGCATCTCGTCGGTAATCGTATCCATTCCTACCGAAATGTCACCAAGATTAGAGCTCATATAGCTCATTTCTGTCGCGATATTGTCCATGCTAGAGGTCATAATTGACATATCCATAGTAATCGAGTCCATATTATCGACCAAACTAGTCTCAATCGTTTTAGTTAACGAATTGACATTCCTCGCTAATGAGGCAACATCATGGGTTAGACTAAAGATGAGATAGAAACCGTAGCCTGCCAAGATAATAAAGGCAAATAGCGAAGGATAGACCATCAACTCCCAACGACGAGCGCTACTCTCGAATACCGTTGCGAGGCGTTCGATATGTTCATCGGTCGGATTCACCCGCCGCCGAGATAAACGAGGCTCCGCTCTCTCGCTAACCACCTCATCAGCCACCTGCTGCCGCTTATCACTACTACTCATGCCACTCACCTGCCCCTTTTAAAAAAATTTACGACAATTCAATCTCCCCCCCGATTGAAAAATACCCCTAAACTAGAGTTGTGGATAGAGGTGCCCCACTAACACCATAAACTCTTTAGCCGCTTTAGAGCCCGGCTGGAGCTCATAGACCGCGAGCCCCTCACTAAACGAGCGCCGATAGGCGGTTCGCTGAAATAGACGGCACGGCAGCACTCTCCCCCCCGGCAACATTTTTAGCGCCTCCTCGGCCTCATCCGACTCCCGAACATTGTGATGGGTATCGGCGCGATTCACAAACAGCAGCATCTCCGGCTTCTTACTCTGCTCAGCAACAACTTTATTGATAATGACCAAAAAGCGTTGCGTTGACCAGACATCGGCCTGACTCGGAGCGACCGGAATAACCACCCTATCGGCCACACTAAGCGCCGCTCTCATCGCCTCCATATCGGCGGTACCGACATCGACCACCACCTCACCCTCATCAGCTGCCTGCGTTAGCACGGCAGCAACCTCTTCGGGTACCGGTTCAACCTCTAGCTCCGGTTCAAAGCCCTCATCACTACGAACCTCTAGCACATCGCTCAAGGTCTTTTGTGGATCGAGATCAAAGAGCGACACCTCGCTCTGGTGCCGCGATAGCCACACCGCTAGATTAAAGGCGACGGTACTTTTACCCGATCCCCCCTTTAGATTGCCGACAACAGTTATCATCTTGCTACTCTACCTACCTTCTGGTTAATACTCTTCTCGGTACCCGCGATAGCCACTCTGCCGCCGCCGATAACGATCATCGTCATCGGGATAGGCGTAGAGATACAAGCTATCGAAACGATGACGGCGGTCATAGCGCCTCTCCTTCAGAGAGGTCGGCGGCTCATGGCTAAACAGATAGCGCTCACTCTGTTTCAGATAGTCACGACGATAGCCCGCATTGAACTCTGTCGCCCCACTCTCCGGCCAGCGGTACTCGCTAGCAGTCGGAGAGTTATCGTCCCCCCACTGCTCACTCAACCGCTGCCATGTCTGTTGGCGTTGGCGTTGGCGACTCTGTTGCCCCTCATCCCCCTCTAGCCACGGATTGTAGCGGCCTCGGTAGCCGGTTAGCGAGCGTTCGGTCGGTTCTGCTAGCTCAACTCGTCCCCAAGGACGCTCGGTCAGCTCCGAGGCGATCCCCAAAGCACCCCCCGAGAGCGCCCAAAGCAGTAACAGCGCTGCGGCTAACCGCACCATGTCGATATCGACCTCCTGCTCCCCCAGACTATAGCGGCTTATCGCCATTAGCGCACCGGTGGAGAGTCACGACGAGTCGCACTACAACTCGGTATCATCGACATCCGACTTCAGCCGAATACCGCGCCGACCCTCGCTGCCGCTACCGCCTCTTTTAGGCGAGACTCGCCTCTTCTTAGGGGCGACCGTGGTGACGGTAATCGAACCGGCCCCCTCCTTTTTGGCCACCGGGCGCTTGACAGAGGTAGGCTCAATAACCGCGCGGCTCTCCCCCTGAGGCTCTTTAGGCGAAGGCGTAGGAGCCTCTCCCTCCCTCGTCTCTGAGGCCGAGGGGGCGGCAGGGGGAGGAGGGGGCGGGGGGGGAGTCTTTCCAGAGCCATTGCCCCCCTTTTTGCGCGAGCTAAATAGACCGAAGATGGCAAATAGCAGATCGACAAAGAGCCGCCACAACTTCAGCAGCAGCGCCGAGAGCACCATGAGCACCATCTTAAACAGTCCGGTAACGATATCGATAATACCGATCCCGCCTCCCTTATCGTCGTCATCGGCAGAGCTACTCTTGATAGAGCAGACCGACTCACCCGGCTCACAAAAGACCGCCTTAGCGCTAATACAGCCTAGAGGAATGACAATCAGCGTCAGCAGGGTCGAGACTAGCACGCCGAATAGTAGCGATATCGCCATCCCCTGAAAGATGTAGTCAGAGAGGATAACGCTCGAACCGGCAACTAGCGCTAAGGCGGTGATAATAATCGGCCGAGTTCGAGTCTGACAGGCCAAAATAACCGCATCTTGAACGCTACTACCATTGCGTACCTCATGAATCGAAAAATCGACTAATAAAATCGAGTTACGCACAATAATCCCCGCTAGGGCAATAAAGCCTATCATTGAGGTCGCGGTAAACTCTGCCCCCATCAACCAGTGCCCCGGAATAATCCCAATCAGCGTCAGCGGGATCGGCGCCATAATAATTGCCGGAATGGTGAAATTACCAAACTCCCACACCACCAGAATGTAGATGAGAATCAGCGCCACCCCAAAGGCAGCTCCCATATCACGGAAGGTCTCGTAGGTCACCGTCCACTCACCGGCCCACTCAAAGCCTGAATGGCCATTATCGGGCGGCGGGCCGATGTAGTAGCTTTTAAGTTCGACGCCATCGGGTGTTATATACCCCTCGTTCGCTAACGCCTCTTCGACATCAAGCATGGCATAGATAGGGGCTGCTAGTCGCCCTACCGCCTCCCCGACCACATACTCAACCGGGCGCAGATCTTTATGGTAGATGGTCGCATCCTGCTCCATTTTGATAAACCTACCTAACTCAGCTAGCGGTACGATGCCCCCATTCGTAGAGGGAATAGGCAGATCGGAGAGTCGCGCGACCTGAGCCCGAACCGAGAGGGGAACTTGAAGAACGATACGGATCGGATCGAGGGTATTGCCCTGTTTAATATCGCCTAGCAAAAAGCCCCCCATCGCCATACTGAGATTGCGATTGATAGTATCGACCGAAATTCCCTGCCGGACAGCCTTTTCGGTATCGACCTCAAAGTGCCAAATGTCGTACGGCTCGGTCATATAGTTATCGACATCGGCTATCCCCTCAAGCCCATCAAAAATATCGGTGAGTTTAGCCGCAACAGCCCGACGGGTCGCCTCATCCGGGCCATACACCTCGGCCACTACCGCCTGCATCACCGGTGGGCCGGGGGGCATCTCCACCACAGTCACTCGGCCACCTATCTCTTTTGCCATCGGGGTAATAATCCCTCGCACCTCAAGGGCGATATCGTGGCTAGTGCGCTCTCGGTCACCCTTATCGGTTAGCTGTACATGAATCTCCCCCTGCCACGGATAGTGGCGCAGATAGTAGTGGCGCACCATGCCGTTAAAATCAAACGGCTGCGCGGTGCCGACATAGGACTGCAAGGCAACGATCTCAGGCGTAGTACGAAGCTGCTCAACCATATTAGCGATCAAATTGGCAGTCACCGGCAGCGCCGTCCCCTCCGGCATATCGATCACGATACTAAACTCCGGCTTATTATCGAGTGGCAACATCTTGACCGTCACCGCCGTGGTATAGAACATGGCACACACGGCAAAAAAGAGCACAATAATGGTTATTAGAGTCAGATAACCGATAAATTTATTCTCAATAATCGGTGTAAGAACGCGATGGAATAGAACACCGAGCCGTTCATTTGCTTTATGCTCCTTCTCCTCCATTCGTTGCAGTTGACTCATGGAGGGCTTAATTCGCATCGCAAACCAAGGGGTAAAGACAAAGGCGGCGAGCACCGACACCAGCATCGCGACCGAACCGAGCGCCGGAATCGGCTCCATATAAGGCCCCATCATACCGCTCACAAACCCCATAGGTAACAGTGCGGCAATCACGGTAAAGGTGGCTAAAATCGTCGGGTTACCAACTTCGCGCACCGCATCGATGGCCGTATCGGTATCCATCTCTCCCTTCTCTAGCCAGCGACGGTAGATATTCTCCACCACCACAATCGCATCATCGACCAAAATACCGATGGAGAAGATCAGGGCAAACAGACTCACCCTATCGATGGTGTAGCCCATAATCCAAGCGGCAAAAACGGTCATTAACAGCACCACCGGAATAACTAGCAGCACCACCATTGCAGGCCGAAAACCGAGAAACCACCAAATCAGTACCGCAACGGCACCGGTAGCGATAAAGAGCTTAAAGATAAGCTCGTTAACTTTTTGGTTAGCCGTAAAACCATAGTTACGGGTAATATCGATCTCGATATTGTCGGGAATTAAGCGCCCCTTCAGCGCCTCTAACTTACCGATCACCGCATTGGCGACAGTGACGCCATTAGAGCCCTCTTTTTTAGCGATAGCCACCGTCACCGCCGGTGCGCCATCGGCGACCCGACTCTCATCGGGGTAGGCCGGACCGGTATAGAACTGCACAATTTCACTGGTCTCTTCCAGCACTTTTTCGACATTAGCCACATCGCGGATATAGATTGGCACCCCATTTTGGGTGGTTAGTACCAGTCTGGCGATCTCCTCGGCACTGCGTAGAAAGGCACCGGTATTGACAGTAAAGAACTGGCTGCCACTCTCCACACTGCCGGCTCGCTGCTCACTATTGGCGCTACGAATCGTCTGCGCCACCTGATCTAAGCTAATACCGAAGCCGGAGAGCCGCTCCGGCATCACCTCAATTCGCACCTGTTCACTACGACCACCGACAATAAAGCCCTGCCCCGTATCGGGGATCTGCTTCACACTCTGTAGCAGCTCCAGCGCTAGCGTATGCAAAATACCGTCATCCACACTGTGTGACCACAAGGTGAAGGTGACCACCGGAACATCGTCAATCCCTTTCGGCTTAACCAGCGGCATCTGTACCCCTGGCGGCATTTTGTCTAAGTTAGATTGCAGCTTATCGTGCACCTTAACAATGGAGGGGCCTAAATCTTCGCCCACATCAAACTGCACCGTCACCATCCCCTCACCACGCATAGCCGCTGAATAGACATGCTTTACTCGCGGAATTTCGCTCATTATCCGCTCTAGCGGATCGATCGCTTTATTAGAGACCTCGTTAGCGGAGGCCCCCGGGTAGGCAACAAAGATATCGATCATCGGCACCGATATCTGTGGATCCTCCTGTCGTGGCGTAAAGACCAGCCCCAACAACCCCATTGCCAACATGGCAAAAAAGAGGAGTGGCGATAACGGCGAGTGGATAAAACTCTTAGCTAGCTTACCCGCTAACCCGAGGTCAGGTTGAGGTTCGTTGCTCTGATTCTGATTCTGTTGGTGATTAGACATATCTGCTCAGCTGCACTGTACGGTTAGAAAACGACAAAATCTGCTCTTAAAGGCGATGATAGCTAAGAGCAGATCGGGAAATGGTTCAGGAGTTCTAGTAGCCGGAACGGCTGCCGATACCCGGCACCGGGTTGTTCAGCACCTGCTCGCCGGGGCGAAGGCCGGAGAGGATGATGATCCGCTCCCCCTCAACCTGTTGCCCCTTGCGTACCACCCGCATCTCCTTCTCACCACGCTGATTAATCACATAGACCAGTGGCAGGCTCCCTCGTTCCACCAGCGCTGAGACGGGGATGATCGGTAGGTTCTGCACCGGCGTATTGACATCACTCACCCTCACCTCAGCATACATTCCAGGCGCAGCTGGCGCATTGAGCGGTAGGTCGAGCTTGACGGTGACTGTATGCCGAATCGGATCGGCCATCGGAAAGATTTGCGATACCTTCGCCTTGACTTGAGTATCACGAACATCGAGTTTGGCTTGAAGAATATCGTCCTGACGCACTCCGGGCATCAGACGGGCCGGTACATTAATCTCAATTCGCAGGGTCTCGGTATCGGCAAACTTCAGCAGCGGCATACCGGGCTGAACCGTATCCCCTACCTCCACTAATTTATCGACGATGACCCCATCAAACGGCGCTCTACCGACCGCATCCCGCAGTTTAGAGTCGATCTGTTCGAGCTGCGAGCGGGCCTGATCGTACGCGCTACGAGCCTGCTCCATCGCGGTGGTACGGTTATAGATATCGGCATGGCGCTCCATCCCCGGATTGTTAATACCCATCATATCGGAAAAGTTGCGGGTAAAGACCTGATCAAACATCCCCGGCATCCCCATCCCCGACATGGTATTACGGCTCTGCGGCGAGACCAGTTCGCGGTTGAGCTGGGTACCGGCATTACGCCAAGCCGCCTCGGCACTCTGCATGGCGGCAATGGCAGCGCGTCGCTGGGCTAATAGCTCATCGTCGTCCAGCGCCACCAAAATCGTATCGGCGCTAAAACTGTCGCCCTCACTCCCTGCAAGGTACTCAATCCGCCCCGGAAGCTGAGCCGAGATCAACACCTCTCTCGCCGGAACTACCGTCCCCCCCAGCACGACCTGGTTTTGGTATTGAATCGTCTCAACCGTTACGATATCCCCCCGCTGTTCGACAGCCTGTGCTGTCGCAGTCACCAGCAGAGCACACATCAACACGACCAGCATCACCGTTCTATCTAACATCGTCATTTGCCTATTTGCTATCTGTTAAAATCAATTATTCTATTTTGCCACAGTTAATTCAGAAAAAGTATCAACTGAGTAACTGCAACAACTCCTCCAACTCATTGCGCAACTTTGCAATAATCTGTCTTGTCTGCTCGCTATCGTGATGGCCATCCCCGACACTTAGCTGCTGCCTCGCCCCTCCGATGGTAAATCCATGCTCATAGAGCAGCGAACGAATCTTACGAATAGTCACCACATCTTGGCGCTGATAGTAGCGCCGATTACCGCGTCGCTTAACTGGGCTAAGTTGTTCGAACTCCTGCTCCCAGTAGCGTAGCACATGGGGCTTGACATCGCACAGCTCACTCACCTCCCCTATCGTGAAGTAGCGTTTGCCCGGAATTGGCGGCAGTTCAGCATTGTTACTCGCTTCCAGCATACTGCTCTACCCGCTGTTTTAGTTTCTGTCCCGCACGAAAAGTGACCACCCTTCTTGCGCTAATAGGGATATCCTCCCCAGTTTTAGGGTTCCTTCCCGGCCGTTCGCCCTTATTGCGCAGCTCAAAGTTACCAAAACCGGAGAGTTTAATCTCCTCTCCCCGCTCTAACGCTAGACGCAACTCTTCAAAAAAGAGCTCCACAAAATCCTTTGCTTCGCGCTTATTGAGTCCAACGCCATCGTGCAAACTCTCTGCGATACCTATTTTGGTTAGTGCCATCTGTATATATCCCTAATCCCGAATGGTTGCACCCAATACCCGTCGAAGGTGGGCGACAATGCGCTCAACCACAGCCTCAACTTCATCATCAGTAAGGGTTTTTGATTCTGCCTGTAGTGTCAGTCGAATTGCAAGGCTTTTTCTGCCCTCACCGACATTTTCCCCTTGATAGAGATCGAACAGAGTCACGCCGCTCACCTCGGCGACAGCCACCTGATTGACCGCCTCCAAAAGCTCTGTCGCCAAGACATCATCGGCCACAATAAAGGCCAAATCGCGCTTAACGGCAGGAAAACGGGAGAGTTCGCTAAATCGAGGCAGCTCGCCCTGCAGTAGCGGCTGTAGCTGTAGTTCAAATAGATAGATCTGCTTTGGCAACCCCAATGTTTGGCTAACCGCTGGATGGAGCATCCCCAGATAGCCCACGCCCTCCCCTTGACGCGACAAAATAGCCGCCGACTGGCCGGGATGGAGGGCAGGATGGGGTTGAGGTGAGAAGAGGAACGCCTCTCGGCGACCGGTCAAGGCTAACAGCTGCTCCACATCGCCTTTGAGATCAAAAAAATCGACCCGTCGGCTACTCTCCCCCCACTGCTCCGGCACCACACTGCCGGTCACGACACCAGCAAGCATCTGCTGCTGCTGTAACTCACCGTCACTGTGGTGTAGAAAACGCAGTCCGGTCTCGAACAGTCGCACCCGCTCCTGCTGGCGGTTAAGGTTATACTGCAATGCGCCTAGCAGGCCGCTCCATAAGCTAGTCCGCATTACCGACATCTCGGCAGAGATCGGATTTTGCAGCGTCATGACTCGCTGTCCGCCATTGAGTAGCTGCTCTAGCTGTGGCGCGACAAAGCTGTAGCTCACCGCTTCAAAGTAGCCTCGGTCAACTAACAGATCGCAAAACCGCTCCTTCTCAAGCCGCAGCTCCGATAGGACGGGTAACTCTTTTGGTAGCGGCAGCGTTGCCGTAGGGAGCCGATCGTAGCCGATAATTCGCCCGACCTCCTCAATTAGATCGATCTCTTGGGTAATATCGAACCGAAACGGAGGCACTCGCACCCGAAGGCTCTCCCCTTCAAGACGGGGCTGTAGTTCAAGTCGGCGCAAAATCGTCTCAACCTGCGCTGCGGGCAGCGACACCCCTAAAATCGCCTCTAAGCGAGACAGTCGTAGCACCACCTCTGGGCTCTTAGGCAGGTGCTCTTCTAGGATAACTTGCTCAATCGGGCCGGCCTGACCGCCACAGATATCGAGCAGCAGTGCTGTCGCTCGCTCTAGCGCTCGTCGCTGCAAGGTGGGATCGACGCCGCGCTCAAAACGGTGGGAGGAGTCGGTATGGAGACCGTAGCGCCGTGCTCTACCGGCGATAATCTCTGGGGTGAAGAAGGCGCTCTCTAACAGAATATCGCCTGTCTGTGCCTCAACCGCACTCTCGCTCCCCCCCATAATGCCCGCTAAGGCCAACGCCCGCTCGCTATCGGCAATGACTAGAGTGTCGTGGTGCAGCTCGACGGTGGTCTCGTTTAGCAGCGACAAGGTCTCCCCTTCATCCGCTAGGCGAACCACAATTGAGCCCTGTAACGCGGCTAGATTGAAGGCGTGCATCGGCTGCCCTAGCTCTAGCATCACATAGTTAGTCACATCGACTAGCGGCCCTAGCGAGCGCATACCGCTGCGCCGCAGCCGCTCGACCATCCAGAGGGGGGTCGATACGGTTCGATCCAGTCCGCGCACAATACGGCACGCATAGACAGGACAAGCAGCCGGCGCTCTAATATCGACCGCAAACCGCTCATCCAGCTCAACCTCAACCGGCGTCAACGGGGGCGGGGTTAAGGCGATATCGTTCAGGACCCCCACCTCACGCGCAATCCCCAACAGGCTCAGGCAGTCGCCCCGATTAGGCGTCAAGCCTAACTCAAGCGTCATATCCTCTAGCTCCAGCGCCTGACGCACCTCCTGACCTACCGCTAACTCAGCGGCAAGAGGCATCAGCCCCCCCCTCTCATCACTTAAACCGAGTTCAGAGGCGGAGCAGAGCATCCCCATAGAGACCACACCGCGCAGCTTACTCTTTTTGATTTTAATCTCACCCGGTAAAACAGCGCCGATGAGCGCGGCCGGAACCTTCATTCCGACCGCGACATTAGGGGCACCACAGACAATGGTCAGTAGCGAGTCGCCACCGACATCGACCTGACAGACCCGCAGTTTATCGGCATCAGGATGGGGCTCAACCGCCTTTACTTCAGCGACCACGACATGACTGAAGGGCGGAGCCACCGCCTCAATGGCATCCACCTCCAGACCGGCCATCGTGAGTTGGTGAGCCAACTCTTCGATTGAGAGAGCCGGATCGACCCAACGACGCAACCACTGTGCACTAAACTTCATCCATTAGCCCTGTATTAATATTGAAATTGACGCAAAAAGCGCAGATCGTTATCAAAGAAGAGGCGCAAATCGTTCACGCCGTAGCGCAACATCGCCAGCCGCTCCACCCCCATGCCGAAGGCAAAACCGCAGTAACGCTCCGAGTCGATATCGACCTGTTCAAACACCCGTGGGTGAACCATGCCACACCCTAACACCTCTAGCCAACCGGTATGGCTACAGACCCGACACCCCTCCCCTCCGCACATCACACACTGAATATCGGCCTCCGCTGAGGGCTCAGTAAAGGGGAAGTAGGAGGGGCGAAACCGTACAGCTAGCTCCTGTTCAAAGAAGCGCCGCAGAAAATCATCCAGCACCCCCTTCAGTTCGGCAAAGCTGACCCTCTCTTCGACATAGAGCCCCTCGACTTGGTGAAACATCGGCGTGTGGGTCAGATCGGAGTCGCAGCGATAGACCCGACCGGGGGCGATAATGCGCAGCGGAGGGGACTGCTGCTGCATCACCCGTACCTGCACGGGTGAGGTATGGGTTCTGAGTAGGCGTTTAGCATCAAAATAGAAGGTATCGTGCATCGCCCGCGCCGGATGGGTTGCGGGGATATTGAGCGCCTCAAAATTGTGAAAATCGTCCTCAATCTCTGGCCCCTCCGCCACCGAGAAGCCGAGCTGGGCAAATAGCGCCTCAATTCGGCGCAGGGTACGCGTTACCGGATGGAGCCCACCTCGTAGCTGCCCTCGGCCCGGCAGGGTGACATCGATCGCCTCAGCCGCGAGCTGCTGCTGTAGCTGCACCCGCTCTAACTCACTCTTACGCGCAGTCAATGCCTGCTGTAGCTGCTGTTTAGCAAGGTTAATCCGCTGTCCGGCGGCAGGTCGTTCCTCCGACGAGAGCTCACCTAAGGTACGCATCTGTAGGGTCAGGATCCCCTTTTTCCCCAAATAGTGGACCCGCAACTCCTCTAGCTTCAACAGGGAATCGGCCGCAGCGATCGCCTCAACTGCCGCTGCGGTTATACTCTCCAGACTCTCCACAACACTCTCCTGTGAATTCGGCCCGTAAAGGTAAAACAAAAAGGGAGGCCAAAAAGCCTCCCTAATCTCCATGAGAACTAACGAATCGACCGTTCTCTCTATTTAGAGTCAGACAGCTAGTGCGTCTTTGGCCTGCTGGGCTAGAGCGGCAAACGCACCCTTGTCGGTCACAGCAATGTCGGCCAATACTTTTCTATCTAACTCCACTCCCGCCTTCTTCAGACCGTCAATAAAGCGGCTGTAGGAGAGCTCACATTCGCGAGCGGCGGCATTAATTCGCGCAATCCAGAGAGCACGAAACTGCCGCTTACGCTGACGGCGATCGCGATAGGCGTACTGCCCGGCCTTAATGACCGCCTGCTTAGCGACACGATAGACATTTTTACGCCGCCCTTTATACCCTTTAGCCTGTTCAATTACCTTTTTGTGCCGCGCACGGGCAGTTACGCCCCGTTTCACTCGTGCCATATTTAACCTCCTTGCAACTATTGATAGGGCAGCATACGCTTGACCATTGAGACATCGACCGCAGCTACCTGACTCGGCGAACGAAGCTGACGCTTACGCTTGGTACTCTTTTTGGTCAAAATATGGCGACGAAACGACTGATTTCGCTTAAACCCGCCAGCTGAGGTGCGCTTAAATCGCTTCGCGGCACCTCGATTGGTTTTCATTTTTGGCATATCTAACTCCGCATTCATTTAGATAATAATATAAAAAACCGCACTTTAGACCGGACACCTCGTGGTAACACGGGTGGACGGTAGTGTGGCTACTTGCGTTTGACGGGGGCAATCTGCATCACCATCTGTCGGCCTTCCATTTTGGGGAACTGATCTACCTTGCCATACTCTTTCAGATCCTCTTCGACCCGTTTGAGCAAGTCCCTGCCTAACTCCTGGTGAGCCATCTCACGCCCGCGAAAGCGGAGCGTGACCTTTACCCTGTCCCCATCTTCAAGAAAGCGAATCAGGTTGCGTAGTTTGACCTGATAATCGCCCTCTTCAGTTCCGGGACGGAACTTAATCTCTTTGACATGAATCTGTTTTTGCTTCTTTTTGGCCGCCTGCTGCTTCTTGCGCTGCTCAAACTGGTATTTACCATAATCCATCACCCGACAGACGGGGGGGGTAGCATTAGCTGCTAGCTCTACCAGATCGAGTCCCGACTCCTCGGCAATACGCAGCGCCTCCTCCAGTGGTACGACGCCGACCTGAGTCTGATCTGCATCAATTAAACGAACCTCTTTAGCCTGAATATCTTCATTGATACGGGCCTGTTTCTCTTTCGCAGCGATGGGCTTACTCCTTACAAAAAACGATAGAATAATAAATCACAATGATACTGCCTGCCGTGCCTCGATTTCAGCCAACAAGCGCCGACCTAGCTCGTCCACAGTTAACGAACCAACATCGTCACCCGTGCGGGTACGAAGCGCGACCATACCCTCCTCGACCTCACGATCACCGATAATGGCCAGATAGGGAGTTCGTTGCAGTGTGTGCTCGCGGATTTTAAAGCCGATCTTCTCATTTCTCAAGTCCGTTTTCACTCTAATCCCCTGCTGCTGCAAGCTTTTAGCCGTTTCGAGCGCAAAAGGGTGCTGTCTATCGGTAATGGTTAGCAGAACCAACTGCTCCGGTGCCAGCCAAAGAGGCATCGCTCCGGCGTGGTGTTCGATTAAAATGCCGATAAACCGCTCCAGCGAGCCTAAAATCGCCCGATGCAACATCACCGGCGTCTGCCGACTCCCATCTTCGGCCACATAGTCGGCTCCAAGCCGACCCGGCATCGAAAAATCGACCTGAATCGTACCACACTGCCACACTCTTTCTAAACAGTCTCGGAGCGAAAACTCGATCTTCGGCCCGTAGAAGGCCCCCTCTCCTGGCTGTAGCTCCCAAGCTAACCCTTTGCTATCGAGCGCCTGCTGCAACGCCTGCTCTGCCTTATCCCACACCTCATCTGAGCCGACCCGCTGCTCAGGACGGGTTGAGAGTTTAATGATCACCTCAGTAAAACCAAAATCGGCATAGACCCGATAGAGCAGATCGATAAATTGAACCACCTCCGTCTGAATCTGCGCTTCACTACAGAAGATGTGGGCATCATCTTGAACAAAGTTGCGCACCCGCATGAGGCCATGTAGCGTCCCCGACGGCTCATTACGGTGACACGATCCAAACTCTGCCATTCGAAGCGGTAACTCGCGATAGCTCTTAATGCCTTGGTTATAGATCTGGATATGGCACGGGCAGTTCATCGGCTTAACCGCATAGTCACGATTTTCTGAGTGGGTGGTAAACATCATCTGGCTAAACTTATCCCAGTGGCCAGAGCGCTCCCACAGAGATCGATCCACCACCTGCGGGGTACGCACCTCTTGGTAGTCGTGCTGACGCAGTACCTGACGGATATACTGCTCGATCTGTTGGTAGATAATCCACCCCTTATCGTGCCAGAAGACCATCCCCGGCGCCTCCTCTTGGGTATGGAACAGATCGAGCTGCTTACCTAATCGGCGGTGATCGCGCTTTTCCGCCTCCTCCAGCCGTTGCAGATAGGCTTTGAGCTCCTTTTTATTGGCAAAGGCGGTGCCATAGATCCGCTGCAGCATCGGGTTATTCGAGTCGCCGCGCCAGTAGGCCCCAGCCAGCTTCATCAGCTTAAACGCCTTCAGCTTACCGGTCGAGGGTACATGGGGGCCACGACAGAGATCGATAAACTCCCCCTGACGATAGAGCGATAGCGGCTCATTAGCGGGGATAGAGGCGATAATGTCGGCCTTATAGGCCTCCCCCATCCGCTGAAAAAATTCGACCGCCTCATTCCGCGCCATCACCGAGCGCTCTAGCGGTATATTTTGGGCCGCTAAGTCAGCCATCTTCTGCTCGATTTTGGTTAAATCCTCCGGGGTAAAGCCCGGCTCATAGGCGAAGTCGTAGTAAAAACCGTTCTCAATGACCGGGCCGATTGTCACCTGAGCCTCAGGGTAGAGCTGCTTTACCGCCTGAGCTAGCAGATGGGCGCTAGAGTGGCGGATCACCTCCAACCCCTCCTCATCGCTAGCGGTAATGAGCTCTAAACGGGCATCGTGCTCAATGATCGCGGAGGTATCGACCAGCCTGCCATTCAGCCGCCCCGCTAAGGTCGCCTTCGCTAAGCCGGCCCCAATATGAGTCGCCACCTCAGCCACGCTCACAGGGTGGGAAAATTCGCGTTCAGAGCCATCAGGCAGAGTAATGACCGGCATAAAAGGCTGACCTCAATCTTAAGTTACAGTTCGAGCACACAAAAAAGGGGTCGCATCATACCCAAATTGGCGCTTTAGCGAAAGCTAAAGATCGTTTTCAACCCAAACATAGCCCTCTTCCCCCCTATCGATAGCGTCTTGAGCGGGCAAACAGCTCCGCTCGTAGTATGGCAATCGACGACTCAATCTGCTCCTCATCGGCGGTAGCAATGTCGGGAAAAAAGTTGACCTCAATAAACTCATCGGTACGATTATCCCTCTCATCATAGTGGACGACCCACCAGATAGCAGGGATTTCACAGGCGATAATGCGCACCTTCTGTTCTAGATCCGCCTCGATTCTCACCGGCGCATCTGTCCCTAGCGCCTGCCTTAATTTAGCCCGTGCAGCGGCGCTAAGCGAGAGCTCGCTCAGAGTAAGATAGCTACTCTCCCCCCGCTCTAACAGCTGCTGCAACATCTGCTCAAGCTCTGCTAACAGGGCGTTCACCTGCTCCTCTATCGACCGTAATACAGCGCTCGTAGTGATTAGGAGCCACCCCGCCCACTGCGCTGCTCTCTGTAGCGCTGATACCAGCGCAACAGAGCACTTGCCGGGGCATACTTCCCGGTTAGAACATGGTAGAGGAGGTAGCCGTCACACAGCAGCCACTGCTGCCGATATCGAAACCCTAAACGGCTAAAAAAGAGGATCTTATCTCGATAGGCCACCTCATATTCACCCTCAGGGACAAAGATCCGCTCGCCACCGCGAGTCTGCACCATGAGAGCGACAATCGGCAGCCTCTTCTCCCGATCGTGGGGATCGCGCAGGAGCTGATGTAAGGCAATCGTCCGCCCCTGCTCAAGGTGCTCGACTACCGCCGGAGCGTGGTGTTCGTCAATTAACACGCTCCAGTTTTCGGTCAGTTGATAGAGCTCCACATTCTTCTGCCCCTCCCGACTCTCCTCGATCAGACTCCACGGCTCCCGCTCTATTTCGTGCCTATCCTCTACGCTCAACAGCTCCATCACTGCGCTTAAGCGGCTTAACAGCAGATTGATCTGCTCTCGCGAGCGCTGCTGAAACTGACGCAAAAAGATATCCATCGGTGGATTAATGAGGTGGGTAAAGATATCGCGAGCAATAATTTCGCTCCGCTGCATCATCAGTTCAGGATTGACTTTGTTAAATATCGGTAGGTTATCGTGCCGATTCTGCCGTGCCACCATAAATAGAGTTCGATTTAACTCTTGGGCGGTCATAATAATCGACAGATTATTGGTATCATCATCGGTACCGGCAATCACCCCTACCGCACTCTCGACTCCCGCCTGCTGCAAGGTATCGGCCTCCGTCCCTCGTCCGGCGATAGCGAACGACTCACACCGAGTTCGGATCGGATCGGCCTCGACAACCGTCACCTCAATCCCCTCTTTGAGTAGCTGGCGCTGTATCGCCTTACCAAAACGGCCATAACCACACAATATCCAGCGCCCCCGCGGCGGTTTATGGGGACGAACCATGGCGCAGTGGCCTAGTTCGGTCAGCCACTCATAGAGCATATGCCCCTCGGGCGAGTGGATCGCTAGCGCAAACCGTTCGGCAAAGCGCTCAAACGGATTTAAAATATAGTCGGTATGAAATGAGGCCATATTCTTCTGCGCATCTTCGCTCTCGGCGCGACAGATCACCTTCAGATTCGGGCGCACTAGCTTGACTGTAATCGCAATTTTCAGATTAACGCTATCCTCGTCGGTAATCGCCACCACACCACTACAGAGCGAATTGTGCAGCCCTGCCCACTCCAGCGCTTTAATTCGTCGCGCATCGGCTAACAGCCCCGGAGTATAGGAGCCGTAGGGCATCAGTTCGAGTGAGCTGATGGTGGCGATATTTTTGTCGACCACGACCGCCTGTATCCCCCGCTGGTCGAGAAATTTAACCAGCAACTGGCCGGTATCACCAAAGCCACAGACGATGTAGAACGGCCGGTTAAGGCGCCGCACCGCCCGCTTAAAGCCGTTTTCGGCCACCGCCTCCCGAAATGAGTCATCTTGAATCAGATTGAGAATTTTACCGATAGCATAGAGCCAAGTAATGACCGACGCATAGAGACAGAGCAGCACCCACAATCGCTGATGCTGCGTAAAGGGATAGGGAATCTCCCCAAAGCCGATCGTGGTGCTGGTATAGCTGATAATATAGAACGCCTCAAAGAAGCTAATGTGATAGGGCTCCCCCCCATCGGTCTGCCCCGGAATCAGTACTAAACCGAGTATCGAGATAGCATAGACCACAATAAGCAGAATAATCGGCTTACGCAGCCGCCGCATGACCAGATAGATGGTCTTATCGTGATAGTCAACGCTAGTATGGAGGTGGCGAGACACAGTCGAGCTCTGTTAAAAACCTTAGCGACGAATCACGGCGCTCTCAATGACCAACAACACAACCGAAGTGATATTGGCCAGCAGCGCCCCCCCAGAGAGCGACACGATACTCGCCATTAGCATCGGCGTCATCGGATTATCCACACTCACAAATACCGCCCAGATAATCGCCGCCGTCACCAGTTGTAGATCGGCGACCAAGCTAGTGGCCAGTAACAGCGCCCCCATGTGAGTTCTATCACCAAATTTGAGCGAGGTGGCGATCAGACTCACCACAATCGCCGCCATCAGCTCATAGACATTGTGGTGATCGGGATTATCGATATCCCCCAAAAAGAAGCCGAAGTTAAGGGTTAACGCTAAAATGATAAAAAAACCGAAAAAGACCTTCTCTAAATTCATTGCTACCGCCTCACACGCTCTCTATCCCTACCGAGGGGCTATTGTAACGCGGCAGCAGCGGTGGCGGCTACATTTTTAGCCGCCTCATCGGGGCGATACTTGCAATCCAGCCCTTAGCACAGCACAATAAATAGCTGCTCTAGCCCGCTTTAGCTCCCCGAAGAGGAGCTGGTGCGGATTCCTGCCTAAACTTAGTAATTAGTAATTAGACATATCTATTCAAATGAGTAACTCACCCTACATTTTTAGCTGTGATAGCAGCGACTTTGAGCAACGAGTGCTGCACCACTCCCACACTACCCCGGTGTTGGTCGATTTTTGGGCCGACTGGTGCTCCCCCTGTCTAATGATCGCTCCAATGTTTGAGCGGGTGATCCCTGAGTATCAGGGGCGGGTGGTACTGGCCAAAATCGATGCTGACGACAATATGAAACTCTGTGGCCACTACCGACTGCGCGGCTTTCCGACGATACTGCTGTTTATTGACGGCGAAGAGGTGGGGCGTTTTAGTGGCGCAAAACCTGCACCGGAGATTCGCCACTTCATAGAGCAACACCTCCCCTCGACACCTAAAGAGCACCCTGCCGATGAGTGACTACAAAATTTTGATCGTTGATGATGAACCGCTCAACCTATCGATTATGGAGGAGTTACTGCACGATCGTTACCACATTAGCTGCTGCGAGAGCGGTTATGCCTGTTTAGAGCAGACCGCCACTTTTGAGCCCGATCTGATCTTAATGGATGTCAATATGCCCGGTATCACCGGATTAGAGACCTGTCAGCGCTTAAAACAGACCTTAGAGACCGCCAATACGCCAGTCATTTTTGTCTCCGCCCTCACCCTGCCAGAGGAGAAGATGGCCGGCTACCAAGCCGGTGGCGAGGACTATATCCCCAAGCCGTTTGATGAAGAGGAGCTGATTACCAAAATCGAACTGGCGCTGAATAACAAAAAGCGGCTCGATGAGTTTCAAAAGAGTAGCAGCGAAGCGATGCATACGGCGATGATAGCGATGACCAACGCCGGCGAGATCGGTACCGTACTGCAATTTTTTCGTGACAGCTTTACCATCCATAACTATCAGGCGCTCGCCGAGCGGCTAGTTGCGGCGATACGGGAGTATGGACTGAGCTGCGCGGTACAGATATCGCTGCCAGAGAAGCGCCGTTATCGCGCCACCTCCTCCGGCGCGATTAAACCGCTCATGTTTCAGGCGCTAGAGCTGCTACAAGATGGCGAACGGATCTTCGATTTTGACTACCGCACTGCCTTTAACTTTCACCATGTCTCATTTCTGATCCTCAATATGCCTACCCACGACATGGAATATTATGGTCGGCTCAAAGATCACCTCGCCCTGCTCGGCGAAGGGGTACAGGCGGCGGTCGAATCTCTACTCGTACAGGAGCACGAGCAGCAGCTAGGCCAGCAGCGCCAGCAGACCTCCGCCTCTCTGAGCGAGACACTGACACTCTTTGAGCAGCGCCAACGCGAGTCGCAATACGCCACCACTAACATTATGCATACGGTTCAAAATGAGGTTGAGTATATGTATAACCATCTGGAGCTGACCGAGGCGCAGGAGCGCTATCTAACCGCCGTCATCGACAGGGCGAGTCAGGAACTAGAGCAGCTACACGACGCGCAAACCAAGCTAGGAGACCATCTACAGACGATTATCCAGCGCCTCGATACTCAACCTTAACCGCAAAGATGCCACCACTCCCCGCCTGCCCCGCCATACCGGCTAGGTTACCTGCCGGTGAGCTTCGCGCCTTCCCCGACATCGATTGTGCCCTCACCGAGCCGAACGGCCTGCTGGCCATCGGCGGTGAGCTTAATCAACACAACCTGCTGCTCGCCTATCGGCACGGCATCTTTCCTTGGTATAGCGCCCAAGAGCCCCTGCTGTGGTGGAGCCCGGCACCACGGGCGGTACTGCGTCCCGATACAGTCAAAATAAGCCGCTCACTTAAAAAAACCCTGCGCCACCGAGGCTTTACACTCACCATGGATGAGGCGTTTATCGAGGTCATTCGACACTGTAGTGAGCCGCGCCGCTACAGCGATGGCACCTGGATTACCCCCGACATGCAGCGAGCCTATATCGAGCTGCATCAGGCCGGCTATGCCCACTCGGTCGAGTGCTGGTTCGAACAACAGCTAGTCGGCGGCCTCTACGGTCTGGCCATCGGCAAGCTCTTTTTTGGCGAGTCGATGTTCTCACGCCTCAGTGACGCCTCGAAAGTCGCGCTCATCGCCCTCGCACAGCAGCTACAGCGGTGGGAGTATCGGCTCATCGACTGTCAGGTCGGCTCCCCCCACACTTACTCCCTAGGGGCGTTCGATATCAGCCGTGAAGCGTTAAAACAGTACCTCACACGCTACAGCCACCCCACCGACTACCGCCGTGGCTCGTGGCAGCTAGATCCCACCCTACCTACGACCCCTTAGGAGCTCGACATGGGAGCCCACTGGCCATCACAACTCTACTTCTATATGACCCCTCCCCACGAGTGCAGCTATCTTCCACCGCAGCAGGCGACCACACTACTGGCCGATCCGAGCTATCCGATGGAGATGGCGCAGTTTAACCTACTAAGTGAAATGGGCTTTCGCCGTAGCGGCGATAGCGTCTATGCCCCCCGCTGTCGCAGCTGTAACGCCTGCCTACCGGTACGGGTCGTGGTGGAGCGCTTTCGCCCTAACCGTAGCCAGCGACGGAATCTGAAACTCAATCGCGATATCACCCTAACGCTCCTCCCCGCCCACCCGCCGACAGCTGAGTTACAGCAGCTCTATCAGCGCTATATCACCACCCGCCATAGCGATGGGGGGATGGCCAATGATGGTCCGAACGGCTTTACTGAGTTCTTTCTTAGCCGCTGGTGCGACACCCTGTTTCTGGAGTTTCGGTTAGAGCAGCAGCTCATCGCCGTCTCGGTTATCGATCAGCTACAGCAGGGGCTCTCGGCGGTCTATACTTTTTTTGATCCGGAACACGCTAAACGGGGTCTCGGCACCTTTGCCGTGCTACAGCTCATTGAGCTCTGCCGCCAACGACACCTCCCTTGGCTCTATCTTGGCTATCTGATCCATCAGCAGCCGAAAATGGCCTACAAACGCAACTTTCAACCCTATCAGCTCTTGGTCGGGGAGAGCTGGGTTACTGTCTCGTAGCCGATACGCCACTCATACCCCCCCTCATCATTGGCAACTCGCTGCTGCTTGAGGAGTACCCGACTGAGATCGCTCTTCAGCCTCATGCGGCTATAGACCCCAACCACAACATTATCCCGATAGAGCGTGGCGACAACACGCAGCGTCGCCCCCCCTCCCTGCTGCTGCTGCTGCTCTAGCAGCACCTCTAGCTCGCCGTCGATAAAGTTAGCATCACTCTCAAGCGAAAGAGCCTGCTGTTGGCGCTGCCCTCGCTCTACCTCAATCGCATCGAGACGGGAGAAGATAGCCTCTAGCTCCGCTTCAGCGCGGTTAATCTGCTGCTGTAGCGCCTCTAACCGCTGCGTTAGCCTTCTCGCCTCCATCGACTGCTGATTCCCAAGCTGCTGTCGCTGTATCGTCAGCCGCTGCTGCTCAACTCGGGCGCTATCCTGCCGCTGCGCCACGGCGGTAATGGTGTCGTTAATCTGCCGCCGCTCCTGCGTTAGCAGCTCACACTGCTCCCGATGCTGCTGCCGCTGTGCCTTTAACGCCTCTAACTGCTGCTGCCGCGACTCAATGTCGCGCTGCAACTTATAGCAGGTGCCAAATTCGATCTGGTTAGGCGAGCCCCCCTCCTCGCTCCCCGCCTGTTTGAGGGTGATATCACCGCAGCTACTGAGATGGCTATTGAGCAGTGTCACCCGTTCACCGATAAAGCTGCCGCCGCAGTGGACGACCGAGTGGATGACCTCTCTATCGACCACGATATCGCCACTAGCCTCAATATCGGCATTGAGGATGAAATGGGCTCGAAGATGGCCGCCACAGCGAATTTTAGCACCGATAATCCCCCCCTGTACCAAGACATCGCCTACGATCTCGATCTCTGCCTGCCACACCTCTTTGGCCGTCAGCTTTCCCCCTTTAACCTTAAAACCCTCTCTCACCGCCCCTCCGACCTGAATATCGCCATCATAGATCACATGACCGCTGCTGTAGTCGATATCGCCCTGAATTTTATGGACATCAAAGACAAAAATAGCGCCCGTACTAGTCACCGCCGGCGCGCCGTGCAGCAACGCTTCAACCCCCATGCGATCGTCACTCAACCTAACCCCCTTACCGATATTGAGCTTGGGAGTTTTGAGCTTAGCGGGCGTGATCGCCTTGCCGAAGATATTCTTGCCCGCTCTGCCGGCAACAGCGGCATGGAGCTGCGCTAGCCGCTCCCCCGGTTCGACCATCGGCAGCTCGCCCCGATCACGATAGTCGATCTGCCCCCCCTCTTTAATCGTGCCGACGCGAAGCGGATCGGTATCGAATAGATACTCGATATAGCCCGCCCGCCCCTCTATCGGCGGGGTCGAGACGGCGATGACAAATGTCCCGCTCTCCCCCTCCTCGCCACGCAACAGCCGCTGTAGATGCTCATCGTCGAGCAGGCCATAGATCACTCGCGCCTTTTTTAACATCGCCTTTAGGCGACTGAGCCCATCCTCGGCTCGATCAGGTTTAAATAGCACCAGTTCGCACTGCTCACCAAGGCGATCGGTCTTCAGCTCAAAAGTGAGCTCAACGCCCCCCTCCTCCGGCTCGCCCCCCTTTTCACTCTCGGGCCGCACTCTATCGAGACGCTGCTGCTCGACCAGAATCTCATCTCGCTGTTCGGGTCGCAGCGCCCCCTGCGCCACTAAAATATGGCCGATTAACTCCGCCTTATGGCGTTGGTTAAACTGTGCTCGTTGTCGAGCTAACGCTTCGCTCACCTGTAGCTCGGTCAGCCAGCCTCGCCCTACCGCTAACTGACCAAAACGGCGATCTAGTTGCCGTACTGTGCGCATTTTATGCAGCGCCACTATCTGATCAAATTGCTCTTGGCTCAGTAGGCCATCTTCAATCAATAGCTGTCGTAGCGAAATAGGCTCTCTGTTAGCGTGAAGCTGCTTGGCCTTATTGAGTAGCGCTTTAAGCTGGACATCAGTCATCAAACGCTCTTTTTTGGCCAATAGCCCTAGCTGTAGTATCAGTGGCCGACGCCGTAATGCTCCCCCCGCTGCCGCAGCCATCGGCTATACTCCGGGGAGCAGCGACTCACCGCGATAGAGCTGCCCGATGGGCTCGCGCTGGCGAATGAGGTGGCTCTGTGCCCCATCGACCATCACTTCGGCCACTCGCGCACGGCTGTTATAGTTAGAGCTCATGCTAAAGCCGTAGGCTCCGGCAGAGCGCACCACGAGCAGATCCCCCGGCTGTAGCACCAGCGATCGCTCTTTGGCTAAAAAGTCGCCCGTTTCACACACCGGCCCGACAATATCGTAACTCACCGCCTCCCCCTGACGGATCATCACCGGTTCGACCCGCTGCCACGCCTGATAGAGCGAGGGGCGCAGCAGATCGTTCATCGCCGCATCGACAATAGCGAACTGTTTATCGGCCTGCGGTTTCAGATACTCGACTCGGGTTAGCAGCACTCCGGCGTTACCAACGATCGCTCTACCTGGCTCTAGCAACAGCTCCAGCTCCCACCCCTTTAGCCGCTGCAGTAGCGGCAGAGCGTACTCCTCTGGTAGCGGCGGGGTCTCATCGCGATAGCGAATCCCCAACCCGCCCCCCATATCGATGTGGCGCAGTTTAATCCCGACCTCGCTGAGCGCCTCGACTAAGGCTAAGACCCGATCCAGTGCCGCCACAAACGGTGCCACTTCGGTCAGCTGCGAGCCGATATGGCAATCGACCCCAATCACCTCTAACCAAGGACTCTGCGCCATCTGCTGGTAGATCGGCAGCGACTGCGGCAGCGCAATGCCAAATTTGTTCTCTTTCAAGCCAGTGGAGATATAGGGGTGGGTGTTGGCATCGACATCGGGGTTCACTCGCAGCGATACCGGTGCCCGCTGGCCGTGTGCGGCGGCAATGGTCGTGATGCGTGCTAGCTCCGGCAGCGATTCGATATTAAAGCAGTGAATCCCCAACTCCAGCGCCCGCTCAATCTCATCGACCCGCTTACCGACACCGGAGAAGATCACTTTCGCCGGATCGCCACCGGCGGCCACTACCCGCTCCAACTCGCCGATGGAGACAATATCAAACCCCGAACCGAGCCGCGCGAGCAGGTTTAAAATCGCTAAATTAGAGTTCGCTTTGACGGCATAACAGATCTGGTGCGGTATCGAGGCTAGCGCACTATCAAACGCCTGCCAGTGGCGCTCAATCGTCGCCCGTGAATAGAGATAGCAGGGGGTGCCATAAGTGGCCGCTATCTCGCTTAACGCCACCTGTTCGCAAAAGAGTTGATTCTCTTGATAGTGAAAATGATCCATTAGCTACCCCTCATCTAAATCTAAGAGCAGCGTCTGTGCTGCCTGTAATAGCTCGGTATGGCCATCATAGCCGGCCTGACGCATCTGCTCGCAGGGGCGGTGAATGAGGCGGTTGGTCAACTGTCGCGCCAGCTCGACCACCACCTCACTCGCCGCCCCCCCCCGCTCTAGCCGCCGCAATGCCTGCGCTACGGAGCGATCTCGCAGCGCCTCACTCTGTAGGCGATAGTGGCGAATCGTCTCCACCGCCTCTAGCGATCGCATCCAAGCTAAAAAGTGGCCCGCCCGAGTCTCGATAATCTCCTCTGCCTGCTGTGCTGCCTCCTGACGCGAGCGCAGCCCCTCATCGATAATCTCCCGTAGATCATCGACCGTATAGAGGTAGATATCGTCCAAACGCCCCACCTCCGGCTCGATATCTCGGGGGACGGCAATATCGACCATCAGCACCGGCCTATGTTTGCGCTGTTTTAGAGCAGTCGCCACCATCGTTTGGCTGACGATCGGCGTTTGACTCGCGGTCGAGGCGATCACCAAATCGGCTTCGGCCAGATGCTCCGGCAGCTCGCTTAGCGCAATCGCATACCCCGCCACCTCACTCGCGAGTGTGTGCGCCCGCTCAAAGGTACGATTAGCAATCACCATTTGGCCGATACCACTCTCTCGCAGGTGGCGGGCGACCAGCTCAATCGTCTCCCCCGCCCCAATAAGTAGCGCGGTGTGATCACTTAACGAGGAGAAGAACTGCCTTGAGAGCGTCACCGCTGCAAAAGCGACCGAGACCGGACTAGCGCCGATGGCGGTATCGCTGCGCACCTGCTTAGCAACATTAAAGGTGTGTTGAAAGAGTCGATTGAGCAGCGGTCCTACCGTACGACAATCGCACGCCCTAGAAAAAGCCTGCTTCATCTGCCCCAAAATTTGCGGCTCGCCTAAGACCAACGAATCGAGCCCACTGGCGACTCGAAAGATGTGCTGCACCGCCTCGCGCCCACTATAGCGATAGGCATAGGGCTGAAACTGCCGCTCTGACAGGTGGTGAAACTGACCAAACCACTGCAGCAGCTCGCGCTGCCGAGCGCTATCGATATCGCAATAGAGTTCCGTACGGTTACAGGTCGAGAGAATGGTCGCTTCAGCGGCGATCTCAGTGCCGATTAGCTGCCGTAGCGCCGCCTCGATCTGCTCTGGCGCAAAGGCGACCCGCTCCCGCAGCTCCACCGGTGCCGTCTTATGATTGATACCAAACGCTAACAGACCCATGATCGATTTATCTACTCTGACTCCCAAAGGGGGGGGATTGTGCCCCAGCCGCCGGTTTAGCTCAAGATTATCGACCATTTTTTACCACAAGCGGGGCGCTATATGCTACTTTTAAGCCGTGTCATACCTAACAAGACTCCTATTCGCCCTCTCGCTGCTGCTACCGCTACAGGCGGTGGCCAAGCCCCATGCGCAACTCTGGCCGCCGCTGAAGTGGCAAGGAGCGCTTCCCGAGATCACGCTAGCCTCGACACCGCAGCCCCACTGGCTAGATAGCTACCACCAGCGCCTCTCCGAAGCCCTCATCGACACCTCAACCGCGATAGATAGCTACCTCAGTCAGACACCGACTCACGAGAGGAGCCGCAGCCGTCTGCAACTCACCAGCGGCCTACGCTGGAGAGAGGCAGGCCAGCTCCTCCCCTACCACGAAATAGATGCCCATATCGATTTTCCGCGCTTAAAACGCAAACTCTATATCGAATTTAACCGCCAAGAGGGGAAGCCAGATAACAATCACAATCACAATCACAATCACAATCACAATAACACCCCGAACAACAACCTTACCCTCGGTTTAGGGACGATTAGAGAGCTCGGCGAGCGACTCAACTGGCGCCTTCGCAGCGGAGTACAACTAGAGCAGTTTAAGCTCGATCCCTTTATCTACGGCCGTATCGAATGGCAGCGCCAGCTCTCACCCTGGCGGCTCACGCTGCGAAGCGAGCTGCGCCACAGCCACCTAGACGGTAACCTCTGGCAGCAGCAGCTACAGTGGCGGCGCCCCCTCGCCCCGCGCACGAAGTTTAGCAGCCTCAGCTACCACCAGCGCGATCTACAGCAAGAGAAGATCCTCCTCGGCCAGCGACTACTCTTGAGCCATCAGCTCAACTCACCGAACTATCTGACGCTGCTACTGAGCCTCGAAAGCGCCAACTGGATCGACTACCGCCTCAACGAGTGCTATCTGCAACTGGGCTACCACCACCCCTTCCGGCGGCGCTGGCTACGGTTAGAGGTTCTACCGCGACTGGAGCGACAACGCAGTGATGGCTTTCACACCCGCGCCTCAATTGCGATACAAATGGTGGCGACACTCGGCTCAGGAATGCGCTAAACTGGCCCCTTGCCATTTTATCCATACCTAACCTGTCACACCCAAGGGGAGTTTCATGAGCCAAACCGATCCCAATGTTATCTGGCACCACGCCACGGTCACCCGCGAGCGGCGTCAACTACAGCAGCAGCACAAAAGCGTCGTACTCTGGTTTACCGGCCTCTCTGGCTCGGGTAAATCGACCCTAGCCCACGCCGTCGAAGAGCAGCTCTATCAGCGCGGATGCAAAACGATGGTGCTCGATGGCGACAATGTGCGCCACGGCCTCTGCGCCGATTTAGGCTTTAGTGATCGCGATAGACAGGAGAATATTCGCCGTATTGGCGAAGTCTCAAAGCTCTTTTTAGAGGCGGGCGTGATTACCCTCACCGCCTTTATCTCCCCGTTTCGTGAAGATAGAGATAGCGTGCGCAAACTGATGCCGCACGGCGATTTTTTTGAGATCTACTGCCACGCCTCGCTCGAAACCTGTGAGGCACGCGATCCGAAGGGGCTCTATAAGAAGGCGCGTAACGGCGAAATTGCCCACTTTACCGGCATTAGCTCCCCCTACGAAGCGCCCCATCAACCAGAGCTCGATATTGATACCGACAACCAGACTCTAGCGCAGTGCGTCGATAGCGTACTTGAGATACTACAGTCACGCGGCATTATCCTGCTGCGCTAAAAGAGCACCTAACAGAACTAAGAACAGAACGCCATGGCCAACTACGATATTTTTAACGGCGATGCTGATGGCATCTGTGCCCTCATTCAGCGACGCCTTGCCGATCCTAAACCCGATGCGACGCTAATTACCGGCGTTAAACGCGATATCGCCCTGCTAAAAAAGATCGCGGCGAAGACCACCAGAGGCGATCAGATCACGGTACTCGATATCGCTGTAGAGAAGAATTTAGCCCCATTAGAGCAAGCCTTAGCTAATGGGGCGACGGTGTGGTATGCCGATCACCACCGCCCAGGGCCTCTCCCCGACCATAGCGGCTTAACCGCCCATATCGATACCGCAGCGACCACCTGCACCAGTCTCATTGTCGATCAAACCCTACAAGGGCGCTATCGCCCGTGGGCCGTGGTAGCCGCCTTTGGCGACGGCCTGCTCGATAGCGCGATGGAGGCGGCCAAACCGCTCCAGCTCACTCCGCTCCAACGACAACAGCTACGACAACTAGGGGAGCTGCTCAACTATAACGGCTACGGTGCTGAACTTGACGATCTCCACTGCCACCCCGCAGCGCTCTATCAACAACTGGTTCAATTCGAACACCCGCTCGATTTCTTAGCCGCTAATAGCGACACCTGGCAGCGGCTACAGCAGGGGTATGAGGCCGATATGGCCGCCACCGCAGCGCTTTCAGCTACCCATTGTGATGCCGCCACTGCGCTCTATATTCTGCCCGATGAGCCGTGGGCACGGCGCGTTAGCGGCGTCTTTGCCAACCAACTGATGCAGCACCACCCCGATCGCGCCCATGCCATTTTGACCGATAGGGGCGATCACTATGTCGTGAGCGTCCGTGCCCCCTACCGCCAGCGCGAAGGGGCGGTTGATCTCTGTCGCCAGTTTGAAACCGGCGGCGGTCGTGCGGGTGCGGCCGGCATTAACCACCTCCCGCAAAGTGAACTCCAGCGCTTCACGACGCTATTTCAACGGCAATACCCCCTCTCATAGAGCCATTAACAGATACCCATGAACCAAGCTATTCTCGACTTTTTACGCCAACACGCCCCCTTTAACCAGATGGAGAGCGACCACCTTAACTATCTAGCCGCCGAGTTAGTTCCCCACGACTACGCTCAAAATCGGCAACTCACCGGCCCGGAGGCGGGGGTCGCCCAACAGCTATTTATTATCTGGCAAGGAGAGATCCGCGGCCTCTCGGCCGACGGGGAGAGAGCCGAGCAGCTATGGGAGCTCTCACCCGGCGAGCTCTTTCCGATCGGGGCGCTACTCGCCGGCCGGCCGGTACGGGTGCGCTACCTCGCCTCGCAACCGAGCCGCTGCCTGCAACTGCCCCGCGAGGCGTTTGAGACGCTGCGCCACCTCAGCGCTCCGTTTGAGGATTTTTGTACTCGGCGAATGGCGAGCCTGCTCGATCAGACGCTACAGACGATTCAGCAGCAGTCGGCTCACCGCATCACCTCCGATAACCGTTTTAACCTAAAATTAAGTCAAATTTCGCAGCGCCAGCCGCTAACGGTCGCCCCCGATACCCCGATTCAGAGCGCCCTAGAGCTGATGGAGCAGCAGCACAGCAGTTCGGTCGTCACCGTCAATCGAGAGGGGATCGCCACCGGCCTACTCTCGCTACACGATCTGATTACGCGCATTATTTTGCCCAAAACAGATCTACAGCGACCGGTCGGTGAGATTGTCACCCACGGCTTAATTACCCTCACCCCCGATAGCCGCCTCTACGAAGCGGCTCTATTAATGGCTCGCCATGCGATTAGCCACATTCCGCTACTCGATAGCCAACAGCGCCTCTGCGGCATGGTCTCGGAGCGAGATCTCTTTACCCTACAGCAGGTCGGCATCGTCCATCTAAGTGAAGCTATCACGCGGGCGACGACGATGGCTGAGTTGAGCCATATTCGGGCCAAAATGGCCCTATTAGTCGAACAGATGCTGGCCGAAGGGGTCGCGGTAGAGCAGCTAACGAGCCTCATTAGTGCGCTCAATGATCGTATCACCCACCAGCTCATTGAGCTGGTGCAGCGCGATATGAATACCGATCTCCCCCCCTTTAGCTGGCTCAGTTTTGGCAGCGAAGGGCGCAGCGAACAGACCTTAGTCAGCGATCAAGATAACGGTATTCTATTTGCCGATAGCGCTAATAACGATGCCCATCGCCAACGGCTGCTCCCGTTTGCTAAAGCGGTTAACCAGGCGCTCGATCAGTGCGGATTTCCGCTCTGTAAGGGTAATATTATGGCCTCGAACCCCGACTGCTGTTTAAGTCTCGGTGAGTGGCAGCAGCGCTTTAGCCGCTGGATTGATCAAGGCACCCCCCAACACCTGCTACAGGCGACGATCTTTTTCGATATGCGGCGGCTCTACGGTGAGGCCGAACCTGTCGCCCAGCTACGCCAATTTCTCCTACAAAAGACGGCCAACAATAGCCGCTTTCGACAGCAGATGGCGGCGCTGGCGATGAGCCATCGCCCCCCGCTAGGGGTGATTCGTGACTTTGTCCTCTCCGGTCAACGCGATGCCCACCCCCATACACTCGATCTTAAAACCCAAGGGGTCACCCCCTTTGTTGACTGCGCCCGCATCTACACCCTCGCCCATGCTCTCGATGAGACCGGTACGGCGACAAGATTGCGGGCACTAGCTCAGGCGGGCCAGCTACGAGAGAGCGATGTGAATGCCTGGTGTGATAGCTACCATTTTATCCAACTGCTACGACTACAGCTCAATCAGCGCCAGCTTGAGCAGGGGGAGGAGGCGAGTAACTACCTCAATCCCGACCACCTCAATGAGCTGGAGCGGCGCATTCTGAAAGAGGCATTTCGGCAGGCACGAAAATTACAATCGAAACTTGCGCTCGATTATCAGCTATAATGACATCTCTGTGACACAACCCACGGGCGATAAGCCCTTAACAACAACTACAGGAGCGCTACGCTTATGTCAGAAGATCTCTCTCCCGCCGCCTACTGGCGGGAAAACCTTAAGGTATTGGCCATCTGCTTGGTGATATGGTTCATCGTCTCCTATCTACTGGGAATCATCCTAGTTGAACCCCTCAATAACCTCATGCTCGGCGGCTACCCGCTCGGCTTCTGGTTCGCCCAGCAAGGCTCTATCTATGTCTTTGTTGCCCTAATCTTCTTCTACGCTTGGAAGATGGGACAGCTCGATAAAAAATATGGCGTTGAAGAAGAGTAAGGAGCAGTAACAACGATGGAACTACAAACAATGACCTATATGGTAGTGGGCGCCACCTTCGCCCTCTACATCGGTATCGCTATCTGGGCGCGTGCGGCGACCACCGGCGAGTTCTATGTCGCTGGCAAGGGGGTTCACCCGATCGCTAACGGTATGGCCACCGGCGCTGACTGGATGAGCGCCGCCTCGTTTATCTCCATGGCGGGTCTGATCGCCTTTAATGGCTATGACGCTTCGGTCTATCTCATGGGCTGGACGGGGGGGTATGTCCTGCTAGCGATGCTATTAGCCCCCTATCTGCGCAAATTTGGGAAGTTTACCGTGCCGGAGTTTATCGGCGATCGCTACTACTCGCAGACGGCGCGAATTGTGGCGGTCATCTGCCTCATTGTCGCCTCAATTACCTATGTCATCGGCCAGATGAAGGGGATTGGGGTCGCCTTTTCGCGCTTTTTAGAGGTCGAGTTTGCCACTGGGCTTATCGCCGGTATGGGAATCGTCTTCTTCTACGCCGTTCTCGGTGGCATGAAGGGGATTACCTACACCCAAATCGCCCAATATGTCGTGATGATCTTCGCCTATACCGTGCCGGCGGTCTTTATCTCGCTACAGCTAACCGGCAACCCGCTACCACAGCTCGGTCTCGGCGGCTCGATGGCCGATGGCACCCCCCTGTTGGCCAAACTCGATGCCACTTTGGTCGAGCTCGGCTTTGCCCAATATACGGCGATGAAGGGGACGACCCTCAATATGGTACTGCTGACACTCTCTTTGATGATAGGCACTGCCGGTCTGCCCCATGTTATCGTCCGCTTCTTTACCGTGCCGAAAGTGGCTGATGCGCGTAAATCGGCCGGCTGGGCGCTGGTCTTTATCGCGATTCTCTATACCACTGCTCCAGCGGTCGGCGCGATGGCGATGTTGAACATGATTAACACGGTTCAAACCGAAGAGATCGGCTCACCACAGGGAAATTTAGTCTATGAAGAGCGACCAGAGTGGTTCAAAAACTGGGAGACGACCGGCCTGTTGAAGTTTGAGGATAAAAATGGCGATGGTCAAATTCAGTACTATAACGACAAAAATGCCGAGTTTGCCGCCAAAGCCGAACAGTTCGGCTGGCAGGGCAACGAAATCAGCAATTCAGGGGCAGCTCCATAAC